>JADGHA010000061.1 GCA_019689695.1 Micromonosporaceae bacterium
TACAGCCCCACCCACCGGCCCTACCGGGCGTCCCCGGCCTTACCGGGCGTCGGCCGCCGGGACCGGCGCCGAGATCACCTGGTCGATGAAGCCGTACTCCCGCGCCTCCTCCGCGGTGAACCAGCGGTCCCGGTCGAAGTCGGCGTAGATCTGCTCCGGCGCCTGGCCGGTGTGCCGCGCGATGATGTCCTGCACCAGCCGCTTCGTGTAGAGCATCTGCTCGGCCTGGATCGCGATGTCCGCGGCGGTCCCGCCGATGCCGCCGGACGGCTGGTGCATCACGATCCGGGCGTGCGGCAGGGCGTACCGCTTGCCCTTGGTCCCGGCGCAGAGCAGCAGCTGGCCCATGGACCCGGCCAGGCCCATCGCGACGGTGGAGACGTCATTGTCGACGTACTGCATGGTGTCGTAGATCGCCATGCCCGCGTACACCGAGCCACCCGGAGAGTTGATCCACAGGCTGATGTCGCGCTGCGGGTCCTCCGCCGCGAGCAGCAGCAGCTGCGCGCAGATCTGGTTGGCCACCCGGTCGTTGACCTCGGTGCCGAGGAAGATGATCCGCTCCTTCAGCAGCCGGTTGTAGACCAGGTCGTCAAGGGTGCTCTTGTCGCTCATGACTTGACGTTGCGCCATCCCGCGGCTCGGCGCCAGACCTGTTCGCTGTGAGCGTGTTCGCCCTCGGCGCACCGTGGCCGACACGTCTTCTACGACTCCTCGCGCTGCACGCTCACGACCGACCAAGCTCGACGACCGGATCGCGATCGGGCTAGCTAGGGCAGCCGCACCGGCAGATCACTCGCATCTGGTGGCGGCGGCGCCCACTCGACTAGGGAGTGAAGGTACAACAAATGCCATATTAGCCACCATGGGTACTACAACGATGCGGCTTGACACTGGCCTTCGGCACGAGCTCGCAGAGATCGCCAGACGCGACTTCTCAAGCGTGCCGCCGGCGGAGGCACTGCGACGGCTCATTCGTGAGCACCAAGTCAACAAGATCATGACGCGATACCAGCAGCTTCAAGCCGACCCGGAGGAGTGGGCCAGGTACCGAGCCGAGGCGGAGTTGACCGACAAGGCGGGCGGTGACGGCTTGCCGCCCGGGGCCGATGAGTACCCGGAGTACACCCAGTGAACGGTCCCCGGCTTGCGCCCTGGCAGGCATGACTCGTGGACTTCGGTAATCCGGTCGGTCATGAACAAGGAGAGGTACGCCCTGCGGTAATCGTTGGGTCCGCGACGCACTGTCGATTCCCGATCGGCATGGCGATCGTCGTGCCATTGATCAGCCGCGACCGCGGCCTGGACCACCACGTTCCGATTAGTTCCGCGGAATCCGGTCTGGCTCGCCCGAGCTGGGCGCGGATGGAGGACATCACCGCAGTCTCCACCGAGCGGTTCCGTCGGTCGCAGCCACTCGGTTCGCTGTCGGAAAGCGAGATCGAGCAACTGACCGAGTGGCTGCGCGAGATGGGCCGCGGCGCCCGCTGGTGTGACCCGCGTCAGCAGCCCCGTAGCCGCCGCGAGCCCAGCGGATGCGGCAAAGCGATGTTGGTGAAGACGTGCCTGGCAACTGCGACGCCCAGGCCGTCTGGTGGTGCGGTTCCGTACACGGTGACCGTCACGTCGTCCAGAGTCTCCGCTACCCGGGCGCCTTTCGGCACGCGGGTAGAGGCGTCCACGCTGATCGCGATCGTCGCGCCGTCGTCTCGAACGCCGACCAGGCTCCAGGGCATGGGCGTGAGGCGCGCAGCCTCATCGGACGACAGGAGTGGCAGGTGCCCTGTCGGGACGATCGGTACCGCTTCGACGCCGGGTGGCAGGTCGTAGCTGCGCGTTTGCGGTGGCACATGGCAATCTCCTCCGCCGTCCTGCCCACCACTGCCGGGCGCCATGGCGCCCTCGGCGCACGCTGCCGTCAACAGCACCGCCAACGCAAGTGGCGCCGCAGGCGGGATCCTGGGTAAGACCATTCTCTCACCGCCGAATCACGCTCACAGATAGCGCACCATCACTATCGTCGCCCTTGGACCGGTGCGCGTCTACGCCTGTGCTGGCGACGACTATCCGCACGTCACAAGCCCGGCCACCCGGAGCTTCCGACGGTTCGTTGATGGCCCGGTCAGGCGCGTTCGGCGGCGCTGCGCTCGACGCAGAGTTCGTTGCCCTCCGGGTCGGCGAGCACGACCCAGCCCGTCCCGTCCGGCTGCCGGTGGTCGGCGAGCAGCGTCGCGCCCAGCTCCAGCAGCCGGGCCACCTCCTCGTCCCGGGTCCGGTCAGTCGGCATCAGGTCCAGGTGCACCCGGTTCTTGGCGGTCTTCCCTTCCGGGACGCGCTGGAACAGTATGCCGCCCTCGATGATGTCCGCCCCCGAGAGCAGGGCGCACTCGTTCTCACCCGGCTTGTTCTCGGGATGGTGGCGCAGGCCGGTCACCTCGGCCCAGAAGCTCGCCAGCCGGTACGGGTCGGCGCAGTCGAAGTCGATCCAACGCACACGTGAGGTCACAGCTCCTCCTGGGACGCGGGGACAGGTGCAGACCCGGTGGCCACCGGGGTGGTACCGGCCGCGGGCAGGGTCACGGTAACCTCCAGCCCACCTTCGTCGAGCGCCACCACCGACACCGTCCCGCCGTGCGCGTCGCAGACCGCCCGCACGATGGACAGCCCAAGCCCCGAGCCGCGCGCCCGAACAGCAGCAGCGCCAAGATCAATCACCTCTCCGACTTGGGCCGCGGTTGGAGTTACCCGGTACCGGGGACCGGGCGGGTCATGAACACGGCCGTACCGCAGCGTGGCATCCTTACACGGATACCGTTAAGGCATGTACCATTGCTTGGTGAGGAGAGGACCTTGATCGCCTCGTTCGGCGACCGGGCGACCGAAGCCTTGTTCCACGGACGATCGAGCCGTGCCCGACGCATCCCAGCCAACATACGCGCTGCGGCGCTTCGAAAGCTGGACATGCTCAACGCGGCCCGGGAGCTTCGCGACCTGAGGGTGCCGCCGGGAAACCGATTGGAGGCGTTGAAGGGAGACCGTGAGGGGGAGCACAGCATCCGCGTGAATGACCAGTGGCGCATCGTCTTCCGATGGGAGGACGGAGACGCGCATGAGGTCTCAATCGTCGATTACCACTGAGGGGGATAGATGCTGCCAGAGAACCGGATCCCGACCCACCCTGGCGAGGTCCTGAGCGAGGAGTTCCTCAAGCCGCTCGGCTTGACCCAGGTGGCGTTGGCCAAGCACCTGGGCGTACCAGTTCAGCGAATCAACGAGCTTGTGCGTGGCAAGCGAGGCGTCACGCCGGAGACTGCCTGGCTCCTGGCTGGCGCCTTCGGGACGACCCCTGACTTCTGGGTCAACCTTCAGACCGCCCACGACCTGGCCGTCACCAGACCGGCGCGGGGCGTCCCACGGCTGACCGAGGCGGCTTGATTGGCACCGCCCTACCGGCCCACGGCCTGGACCGGGCGGCGGTAATCTCCTGCGGCTCGACCACCTCCATGGGTGGACCCGGGTAGCTCCGCCAGCGAATGCGGACGACGAGCACAGCGCCGCCGGGTTTCAGCAGGGCCGGTCACCTCGGCCCAGAAGCTCGCCAACCGGTACGGGTCGGCGCAGTCGAAGTCGATCCAACGCACACGTGAGGTCACAGCTCCTCCTGGGACGCGGGGACAGGTGCAGACCCGGTGGCCACCGGGGTGGTACCGGCCGCGGGCAGGGTCACGGTAACCTCCAGCCCACCTTCGTCGAGCGCCACCACCGACACCGTCCCGCCGTGCGCGTCGCAGACCGCCCGCACGATGGACAGCCCGAGCCCGGAGCCGCGCGCGCCGGTGCGTTCCCGCCCACCGCGGCGGAACGGCTCGAACAGCCCCGGTACGTCGGCCTGGTCCACCTCGAAACCGGTGTTGCCCACCACCAGCCGGGCGTGCCGGGCGTCCGCCGAGGTGCGCACCCACAGCCTGCCGTTGAGGTGGTTGTAGCGCACCGCGTTCTCGATCAGGTTGCCGGCGAGCCGGTCCAGCAGGCTCGGGTCGCCGACCACCGGCGCCGGCTCCAGCGAAGTCTCGACGGAAAGGCCCAGCCGACCGATCTCGCGCTCCATCGCGGACATCGCGGCGGTGACCCCGCTGACCAGGTCGGTGTGCACCTTGCGGACCAGCCGGCGACCCGACTGCGCCTCGCTGCGGGCCAGCACCAACAGCGCGTCCACCAGCCTGTTCGCCCGTTCCGACGCGTCCCGCACCACGGTGGCCATCCGCCGGAACTCGGCGATGTCGGCATCCGGGTCGGCCAGGGTCACGTCGATCTCCGTGCGCATCACCGCCAGCGGCGTCCGCAGCTCGTGCGAGGCGTTGGCGACGAAGCGCCGCTGCGTCTCGAAGGCCGCGCCCAGCCGGTCCAGCATCGCGTCGAAGGTGGCGGCCAGCTCGGCCACCTCGTCGTCCCCGCCGGTGTACCGGATCCGCTGGTCCAGCGTCTGCTCGCTGAGCCGCTGCGCGGTCGCGGTGACCTGGTGCAGCGGACGAAGGGCCCGGCCGGCCAGCGCGTACGCCCCGGCGATGCCGACCACCGTGGTCACCAGCAACGCGATCAGGCCCTCGACGAGCACGTCCAGCTGCCCCGACAGCAGCCAGGCGGCCAGCACCAGGATCGCGCCCGTACCGACCAGCAGGACCCCGTTCAGCAGGGTCAGCCGCAGCCGCAGCGTCCGGCGGATGCGGGGGCGGCGACGCTGCTGGCCGTAGACGGTCACGGCACGGGCACCCGGTAACCGGCGCCGACCACGGTCTCGATCAGCGGCGGATCACCGATCTTCTTCCGCAGCGTCATCACGGTCACCCGCACGGTCGTGGTGAACGGGTCGGTGTTGGCGTCCCAGACCCGCTCCAGCAGCTCCTCGCTGGAGACCACCGCCCCGCGCGCCTTGAGCAGCTCCTCCAGCACCCCGAACTCCTTGTTGGTCAGCTCCACCGGACGCCCACCCCGGGTGACCACCCGGCGGGCCGGATCAAGGACCAGGTCGGCGACGGAGAGCACCGGCGGGGCGGCCGGGGTGGCCCGCCGGCCAAGCGCCTGCACCCGGGCCACCAGCTCGTCGAAGGCGAACGGCTTGGGCAGGTAGTCGTCGGCGCCCAGCTGCAGCCCTTCCACCCGGTCGGCCACGGTGGCGCTCGCCGTCAGCATCAGCACCCGGGTCAGGGCGCCTGAGGAGACCAGGTCCGCGCAGATCTGGTCGCCGGAGACGCCGGGCAGGTCGCGGTCCAGCACCACCACGTCGTACCGGGTCACCAGCGCCATCTCGTGGCCGGCGTTCCCGTCGTACGCGACGTCCACCGCCATGCCCTGTCGCCGCAACCCGCGGGCGATCGCGTCCGCGAGGTTGCGCTCGTCCTCCACCACCAGCACCCGCACTCGACAACTGTAGGAGAACTCCGGGCGTCAACGCCGGTACGCCCACAGCCGGAGGCCGCCGTCCGCGGCCCGGCAGGCGAGGGTGGTAGTGCCCGCCTGGCAGCCGCTGACCCGATCGGGAACCATCCCGACCACCTGGATGGTCAGATCGGCGAGGTCGACCAGCGCGACCGTCGTTCCGTCGGCGTTCGCCGAGGCGCGGGTGAGCACCAGCGGCGAAGCCGGGTCGACGCTCGGGTGGACCTGCCACGACCGCAGGTCCAGCACGATGCTGCCGGTCAACGCGTCGACCACGCCGACGGCCCGCAGCTCGTCCGGGTCCGGCGTGAGCGCGATGAGCTGGCCACCCAGCTCCAGTCCGGACCACTCGATTTCGTGCCAGGCAACCGCACCGATTTGGGGTTCGACCGCCTCCAGCCCGGCGAGGTGCAGGCAGATCATCGGGCCGCACCGGATCAACCCCTCGGCCGGCGCGTTGCGCGTCCAGGCCAGGTCAAGATCGTCCACATCGTACGCGGAGACCTTGCTGCCTGAATATTCGTCGCGATGGACTATCACCAACTGACCGGCCACAATGGCCGATGCGACCAAATGGTCGCCGGCCGGGTGGATCCGGGCGGCGACCTGGACCGCGCCGGTGCGCAGGTTGCGCCGCTCGGCGATCCCGTCCGGCCGGATCAGCAACAGGTAAGACCCGGCGAAGCCGGCGAACGTCGACCTGCCGCCCTGCCAGACAACCTGCCCGGATCGCACGTTGATCACCTGCGTCGAGGCATCGACGGCCATGGCCAGCAGGCCGTCGATGACGTCGACGGTGACCTGATCGCCCTGCCTGGACCACCGCACCTGCCGGGCGATGCGGTCGTACGCCGTGACCTGGCAGCACCGGCCCCAGAACGGCTGGGTCACGAGGAGCACCAGGCCGCCGCTGAGGCGATGGGCGCCGACCCAGTTGCCTGTGACCGGCAGGGAACGCAGCAACCGGCCGTCGCGGGCCCGGTAGACCGACAGCGACGGTTCCTCACCGCCGGTCGTGACGAAGAGCTCGCCGTCGATGAGTCCGTACCCCAGCGCGGAGCCCGGTGGCTGGCTTTCGACCAAGGGCAGGGACGGCAGCGGTTGCCGTGCCTCGCCGACGGTGAGGAGGACCAACGCGAGGCAGGCGGCAAACGCCCAGCGCGTCCGCGACGCCCGGGGCCACCTGAACCTGCGGCCATCCGGCGGTCGGCGCGCCGGTCCGTTGGAGTCCCGGTCCAGCCCGAGATCGATCACCGGTACCGGTGTCTCGCCCCCTGGTCCCACCCGCTCATGGTGGCATGTATGACCGCCGGGTCGCTGTCCGGAGAAGCGCCAGACGCCGAACGACGCCTCCGCCGGCAGGCCACCACCCGTGCCGTTCCCGTCACCTGCTCGCCCACCTTCCCCTGTGGACGAGCGAGACGACGGGGCCAGGCCCCGCGGAGATCAGGTGGCGCGGGCCGGCTGCTCGGCGGTGACATCCAGCCGGGACACCCAGCCCGTCACGTCCCGGGCGATGTCCTGCGCGGTCAACCCGAGGTCGGCGAGGATCTGGGCGCGGGCGCCGTGCGGGTGCCAGTCCACCGGCACCCCGATGTCGCGCAGCGGAACCATGACGTCCGCGTCGCGCAGCGCCTTGGCCAGCGCGTCGCCGACCCCGCCGGCGCGCACCCCGTCCTCGACCGTGACCACCAGGCGGTGCTGGCGGGCGAGCCCGACCAGCTCGATCGGGATCGGGCGGACCCAGCGTGGGTCGACCACGGTCACCCCGTACCCCTGCTCCGCGATCCTCGCGGCGGCGTCCACCGCGAGATGGCCGAACGCCCCGACCGCGACGAGCAGGACGTCACGGCGGTCAGGTGCGCCGTTGCGCCGGCCCGTGAGCGCCGCCGGCTCGGCCAGCACGTCCACCCCGCCGATCGAGCGCAGCGCCGGGACGTCGTCGGGCACCGAGCCGGTCGGGAACCGGACCATCGTCGGCCCGTCCTGCACCCCGATCGCCTCACGCAGCTCCTGGCGCAGCGTGGCGGCGTCGCGCGGGGCGGCGATGCGCAGCCCGGGAACCACCCCGAAGACCGACATGTCCCAGATGCCGTAGTGGCTCGGCCCGTCCGGACCGGTGATGCCGGCCCGGTCCAGCACGAACGTCACGGGCAGCCGGTGCAGCGCCACATCCAGCAGCACCTGGTCGAATGCCCGGTTGAGGAAGGTCGCGTAGACCGCCACCACCGGGTGCAGCCCGCCCATGGCGAGCCCGGCCGCCGACGTGGTCGCGTGCTGCTCGGCGATGCCGACGTCGAACACCCGGGCCGGGTACTTGCGGGCCAGCTTCGCCACCCCGGTCGGGCCCGGCATCGCCGCGGTGATCGCCACCACGTCCGGCCGCTCGTCGGCGATCTTCACCAGCTCGTCGGCGAAGACGTTGGTCCACTTCAGCGTCGGCGCCGCCAGCGGCTTGCCGGTCTGCGCGTCGAACGTGCTCGGCGAGTGCAGGCAGTCCTCGATGTCGTCCTCGGCCGGGCGGTAGCCGTACCCCTTGCGGGTGACCGCGTGCACGATCACCGGTCCGCCGAAGCCCTTCGCCCGGCGCAGCGCGGACTCCACCGCGGCGATGTCGTGCCCGTCCACCGGGCCGACGTACTTGATGCCCAGGTCCTCGAACATCGCCTGCGGCGCGACCGCGTCCTTGATGCCCTTTTTGACCGCGTGCAGCACCTCGTACATCGGCTTGCCGACCAGCGGCGTGTGGCTCATCGCGTCCTTGACCAGGTCGAGCACCTTCTCGTACCCCGGGTTCAGCCGCAGCGTGGCGAGGTGGTCGGCGAGCCCGCCGATGGTCGGCGCGTACGAGCGGCCGTTGTCGTTGACCACGATGACCAGCGGGTTGCGGGCGCCGGCGATGTTGTTCAGCGCCTCCCAGCACATCCCGCCGGTGAGCGCCCCGTCGCCCACCACGGCCACCACGTGCCGGCGTTCGCCACGCAGCGCGTACGCCTTGGCCAGGCCGTCGGCGTAGGAGAGCGCGGTCGAGGCGTGCGAGTTCTCGATCAGGTCGTGCTCGCTCTCCGCCTGGTTCGGGTAGCCGGAGAGACCGCCGCGCATGCGCAGCTGGTCAAATGCCTCCTGCCGGCCGGTGACGATCTTGTGGACGTATGCCTGGTGGCCGGTGTCGAAGACCAGCCGGTCACGGGGCGAGTCGAAGACCCGGTGCAGGGCGAGCGTGAGCTCCACCACACCGAGGTTGGGGCCGAGGTGGCCGCCGGTGCGCGACACCTTCTCCACCAGGAAGTCGCGGATCTCGGCGGCGAGCAGGGGCAGCTGCTCCGGCGACAGCTGCTTCAGGTCGGCGGGTCCGCTGATCGTGCTCAGCAGGCCGGCTTGGCGCTCTTCGGCACTCATGGCCGATCAGTCTATCGGGGAAAGATCTCCATCTCAGCAGGAGCGAACGATCCGGCTGTCATACCCGCCGGATGTCACACCCGGCCGCTAGCCTCGCGGCCATGGTGGAGATCGGACTGCTCCGGCTCGCGGCCCAGCGGATCGCGACGCCGGGCCTGCCCTCACCCGCCGACGCGGTCCGGTGGCTGACCGCGATGCAGGCGCAGGACCACGCCGGTGTGCTGACCTCGGTCGCACTGCGTACCGAGGGTGGCACACGGGCGGGTGTCGAGGCCGCGTTCAACGCCGGCGAGATCGTCAAGTCCTGGCCGCTCCGCGGCACCCTCCACCTCGCCGCGGCCGAGGACCTGCCGTGGATGCTGGAGCTCACCGCACCACGGGTGCTCGCCGGGGCCGCCACCCGCCGGGCACAACTCGGGCTCGACGTGTCCACACTGGAGCGTGCCGGGCAGGTGGCGCTGGATTCGCTGACCGGCGGGCGGCGCCTGTCGCGCGCGCAACTGCTCGCCCGGTGGGAGGAGGCCGGGATCGCGACCACCGGCCAACGCGGCTACCACATGATCTGGTATCTGGCGCAAACCGGATTAATCTGCTTCGGCCCGATCGAGGGCGGCGAGCCGCAGCTGGTGCTGATGGAGGAGTGGATCCGCCGGCCACGCGTGCTCGAACGCGACCAGGCACTGGGCGAGCTGACCCTGCGCTACTTCTCCAGCCACGGCCCGGCCACCGTGAAGGATCTCACCCGCTGGGCGAACCTGACCGCCACCGACGTCCGCACCGGGCTCGCGCTCGCGCTCCCCCGGCTCGCCCGCGTCGAGGTGGACGGCGCCCAGTACTTCATGGACCCGCGCACCCCGGACCTGCTCGACGCCTGCCTCCGCCAGGCCAAGGGCGTCTTCCTGCTGCCCGGCTTCGACGAGTACATCCTCGGCTACGGCGACCGCACCGCCGTCCTGCCGGCCGAGTTCGCCAGGCTGATCGTGCCGGGCGGCAATGGCATGTTCAAACCCACCGTCGTCAGCGCCGGCCAGGTGGTCGGCACCTGGAGGCACGCCGGCCGGGGCGCCAAGCGGACCATCGAGGCAACGCCGTTCACGTCGTTCACCGCCGCGGTGGAGAACGGCATATCTCGGGCGTACGCCCGCCTGCCCTAGATTCAGTAGGGTCTCCGCATTTAGCTACGTACGTACACAAGTACCGGTCGCATAGGCATGCCGCGAACCGCACGGCACTTTGATGATGCCGCCTTCCGCACACTCCGCTCTCACGAGCTTCGCACGGCCGCCTCGATATGATCGTCCATCATGTCCAGTTGGCTCCGGCAGCTCGCGCCGAAAAGTAAGGCTCGCCGGCTCAGTTGGACGGTGGCTGCTGTGGCGGCCCTGCTCGCCTCCTGCGGGCTGCCGCTTGGGTTCGCTCGCTATTGCACTGGGCATCGCCGGTTTCCTGGTTGCCCGCGACGCCGCTGCCCGCCCGTGGTTTCCCCACCTCCTCAGAGGCTCCTAATCTGCCGCCCGCTCTCGGAGCCGCGCCGTCACTCGTGCGAACAGTGAGTACTTCTCAGTGGACCCGCCACCGCGCGGCAAGCCGGCCGTGCACGCCGGGCCCGATCCGCGTCACCCCGCTTCGATCAGGTCGATGGCGTTGGCCGCCGCCGCGACGATCCCCGCGTCTGTACGACGGCGGTAGGCATCCACGGCAGTGTCGACGAACTTGATCGCGTGGGGATCCCCGGTCAGGGCGGACCTCGCCACAAGCTCGTCCAGGTCGACGCCGCCCTTCACGGTCGGTGCCGGTTGCGCCCGCGGCGGGGCGTACGCGGACGTGACCGCGGCCGTCGCGGCCCAGGCTGCGGCGAGACTTGCCGGCCACAGCCCGCGGGGCAGGGCCGGTAGGCAACGCAGGACCGCGTTGGGGGCAGTCGCGGCGTGCACCAGCATCACCGGATTGCCATAGCCATGCGTCCCATGGCGGACCACCGCGGCCTCCACTATGGAGGCAAGGCGGGCCGGAATGTCCTGCCCCTCGTCGCCGGGCACCGCGCCCGCCGCCTCGGCCCACCCAGGCAGGTCGGCGAGTTGGGCCAGCCGGGCCCGGATGCCGAAGCGCTGGTCCGGCACACGGGGCACCGCGTCGAGCGCTGCCCGCGGATCGCCCGCCCGGTACGGTCCCGCGCCGGCGGGCGCCAGCGGCTGCCACCGCGCCGCCCAGTAGGCCAGACCCGCGCCCAGTTCGGCGATCCGCGCATCGGTCTCGGCGTCGAGCAGCGCCCGCACGGCGTGACCAACCCGGATCACGCCATGGGTGGCGCCAGCGGCTATGCCCGGCAGCAGGCGCGGCCACCACACGGCCAGGACGTCGCGCCACTGCTGCTCAGCCAGGGCACGGGCAAAGAAGTCGAGCCAGTCGCCGGTGCGCACCGGATCGCCCAGCGGGTCACGCCACTCCTCAGGTGCGATGGGCTGGATGCCCCGCGGCCGCTCCTCCAGCCGGTCGGAGTACGAGTCGATCCACCGGTGCACGTCGTCGCCGTGTCCGTGCCGGACGAGCGCCTCCACCGCCATCGGGGCGTGGTTGGACAACCAGCCGGTGCGCTCCGGCCCGGTGTCGCGCAACCGCTCGTACGCCTCGTCAAGGACGTCAAAACTCATGGTCAGCAGCCTAGGAGTTGAAGTCGGCTTCAAGTAAAGCCCGGCTGCCGCCGCGGTCGATCTCAACCTCACCGACGGCCAGCGGCGGCGGCTGGAAAGGATCTGACCCGCTGGGCGAACCTGACTGTCGCGGACGCCCGCACCGGGCTCGCGCTCCCCAGGCTCGCCCGTCGAGCACGACCCCGACCGCCCTACCGGATGGCTTCCGACGTAGTGATCGCCTGACCCGGCAGCTCCGGAGAGGACATTCGTACAAGACCGGCTGCCGGCAGCCCGGGCATTCTGCCGGGCATGACCGAGACCGACCTCACGCACCGGTACCGGCTGCATGTGGTCCACGACGGCCCGCGGCAGGCGCCCCCGCTGCTGCTCATCCACGGATCTGGGGCCTCGAGCGGCTCGTGGAACCCGGTAGTCCCGGCACTCGCCGCCCACCATCACGTGATCCGGGTGGACCTCCCGGGCTGCGGCCAGTCGCCGCCCCCGCCGTCCTACCGGGTGCCGGCGCAGGCGGCCCGAGTGGCGGCGCTGCTCGACGGCCTGGGCCTGCGTCGCGTCACCGCGGTCGGGCACTCCAGCGGCGGCTACGTCGCCACCGCACTCGCCGAACAGCGTCCCGACCTGGTGGCGTCGCTCGCGCTGATCAGCACCGGGCCGAGCATCGATGCGCTCCTTCCGCAGCCGCTCATCCTCCGCGCCCTGCTGGCCCCGCCGCTCGGCCCGCTGCTCTGGCCGAGGCGTTCGGACGCGATGACCCGCAGGGGGATCAGCGCGACGTGCGCCCGCCCGGTGGACATTCCGGACGAGGTAATCGCCGAGCTGCGCGGCACGACGTACCGCGCGATGCGGTCGGTGTCGCGGGAGAACCGCGCGTACCTCGCCGAGCGGAGCGTGCCGTCGCGTCTGGCCGTCCTCACTGTCCCGGTGCTGGTGCTCTTCGGCACGGCCGATCCGCGCTGGGACCCGGCGTCGGCGCACCAGTACGACGCCGTGCCGGGCGCGCGGGTCGAGCTGCTGCCCGGCGTCGGGCACATGCCCATGTTCGAGGACCCCGAGACGACAAGCAGGCTGCTGCTGGGCTTCGCGACGACACAGCCGCGCGATCTGGATGCCTAGACTGGCGACGTGCCATCGACCGGGACACCACCCGACTGGGCATCGGTCGACATCGCGGTCCCGTGCCGGTCCGTCCGGCTGCCGGGGGTCAGCATGGCCGGGTTCCACCTCCGCGCCCCCGCATTCGTGGACATCACCATGGTCGCGCACCCCTCCGTCACCCTGCTCATCGACTTGAGCGAGGGGGAGGGCCTCGGCTACCACGCGCAGGGCCGGCAGGAGCATGGCAGTGCCGTCATCGGGCTCCTCCCCGGCGATCTTCAGGTAACCGGGCAGGGCCCCGGCGACTGTCTCCAGATCCGGCTGGCGCCGGTCGTGGCGGCCGCGGTGTTCGGCGCGCCTGCCGAGCTCACCGGGGCGCTGGTCTCCCTCGAAGACGTCTGGGGCCGCGACGCTCGGCGTGCCGTGGACCGGCTGCGCGCCGCTGCGTCGTGGGAGGAACGGTTCAGGATCTCGTCGCAGATCCTCGGCCGGCGGCTGGCCTCCCGCGCACCAGTCGATCCCGAGGTTGCCTTCGCCTGGCGGCGGATGCTGGCCAGCCGGGGGCGGGTACGGGTGGACGGCCTGGCGGACGAGGTCGGCTGGAGCCGCAAGCGCCTCTGGTCCCGCTTCGGGTCGCAGGTCGGCATCACACCGAAACGCGCCGCGCAACTGGTGCGGTTCGACCACGCCGCCCACCTGCTCGCGGCGGGTCACGCCGCCGCCAGCGTCGCCGCCGAGAGCGGCTACGCCGACCAGGCGCACCTCCACCGCGAGGTCAAGACGTTCACCGGGCTGACGCCCACGGCCCTGGCCACGGCACCCTGGCTCGCGATCGACGATGTCGCGTGGCCGGCGTCACCCGGACGGGGGTGAACCGTCGGTGGCCCGCGCGGGAATCAGAGCCGGGTACGGCCGACGCACCAGCCAGCTCAGGTGACGGCACAGGGGATGTTGTTGAGGGAGAACGCGGTCGGCTGCGGGTTGGTGCCGCTGTAGGAGCCGTTGAAGCCGATACTCACCGATGCGTTCGGGGCCAGCGTCGCGTTCCACGGCAGGTTGACCGCGGAGACCGCCTGCCCTTGCTGGCTCCAGGTCGCGTTCCATCCCTGGGTCACCTGTTGGTTGCCGGGGAAGGTGAAGCGCAGGGTCCAGCCGTTGACGGGCGCCGTACCGGTGTTGGTTATCGAGATGGCGCCGCCGAAGCCTCCTCCGTTGCCCCAGTCGTTGACCGCGTACGAGACCCGGCATGTCGCGGGGGCCGGCGTACTCGACGTGGGCGTGGGCGAGGCGGTTGGGGTCGGGG
>JADGHA010000062.1 GCA_019689695.1 Micromonosporaceae bacterium
GGCGCAGCCAGGGGGCGGGGATCAGCTCACCTCCGAACAGCCACTGGCCGGCAAATTCGAGACGAACTCGCGGGCCCTGGGAGTGCCACGTCTCACGGCTTTCGACGGTTCAAAATATGAGCGGCATTTGAGCAGTGTCAAGCCGCCAATGGAAACTTAAACTTCGAGCGACAGACTTAAGCGAGTTTTAGGAATTCGAATTCAACCTGCCGGCATCGTCCGAACGGATGATGTCGGGGGTTCAGGTCCTGGTCAGCGACTTGAGCATAGATGCAGGTCCAGGCCCGCAGGTCGGCTGCGAGGCCCCCGTGAGCCGGTCGCGGAAGGGGTTAGGCGAGTCTATCCCCGGGGCCGACCGAAAAACAGTGCCCAACCATTCTTGCCGGAATTCTCCGCTCCTGTCACGCAGCGCTGCCGACTAATTTACGGACCGAGTGGGCGCCATTCCACAGGGCTGGACAGAATCATCGTGCTGGACGGCCGGCCGTGCTTGGCGAGCCGGTCGATGAGGTGCTCGAAGGCCGGCATCGAGGCGGTGGCCACCTGCAGGAGGCAGCAGGCGTCGCCGGTGACCCGGTGCACCTGGCGGATCTCCGGCCAGTCCAGCACCTCCTGGTCGCGCAGCACACAGGTCGGTCCGTAGCAGGACATCCGGATCATGGCGACCACGCCGCGGCCGGCCTTGGCCAGGTCGACGTGGGCGTGGTAGCCGGTGATCACGCCGCTCTGCTCCAGCCGGCGCACCCGCTCGGCCACCGCGGGCGGGGACAGGTGGACCCGGCGGGACAGCTCGCTGAAGGAGAGCCGGGCATCGGCCTGCAGCTCGGCCAGCAGCGCCCAGTCCATGGCGTCCATCGCCGCTCCTTTCAGCTCCTAAAGCCGAACCCCAGCAAGGCTACGGTACGGAAAGCAGAAGACGGCAAAACCCGTTGACTCGGCATTCCGAGGTGGGGCTGAGTTGGCGAGCATGGGGGAGTGACCACCCGCCGGACGATGGAGCCGCGCCTGGATCCGGGCCACCGGACCGCAGGCACGGCGTACGACGACTATGTCGGCACGCGTGTCCTGCACGGCTTGGTGCGGACCCGCACCGCCGAGCCGACCGAGCACGCCTTCCTGGTCGTCACGCAGGTGATGGAGCTGTACTTCGGCCTCATCTGCTTCGAGTGGCGGCACGCGCAGCAGGCCATCCGCGGCGACGACGTGCCGGACGCGCTCGCCGCGCTGCGTCGCAGCGTGCAGCACATGACCGCGCTCAACGCATCCTGGCTGTCGCTGCGCGGGCTCACCCCGCACCGGTTCACCAGCTTCCGCGGCGCTTTCGGGGAAGCCTCGGGCTTCCAGTCGTACGCGTACCGGCATCTGGAGTTCCTCCTCGGCCTGAAGTCGGCGGCGATGGTGCGGCCGCACCGGCGCAGCGGCGACGTGTACGACGAGCTGGTCGCGGCCCTGCACGCGCCGAGCCTCTACGACGACGCGCTGGCCCTGCTCGACCGGCGCGGCTACCACGTGCCGCGCGAGGTGCTCAAGCGGGACCTGAGCGCGCCGTACCAGCCGAGCGAGGCCGTCGAGCGGGCATGGCTGGAGGTCTACCGGGTGGAGGAGCCGACCGGCGGCGAGCTGTTCCAGCTGGCCGAGGTGCTGGTCGACATCGCCGAGGAGTTCACCGACTGGCGGCACCGGCACCTGGCGTCGGTGCGCCGGTCGCTGGGCGCCAAGCCGGGCACCGGCGGATCCAGCGGCCTGGCCTGGCTGGAGCGCAGCCTGCAACGCCCGGTCTTCCCGGAGCTGTTCTCGGCCCGTACGCACATGTGAGGAGCCCGATGCGCGAGGACGAGGCGCTGGCGCTGGACGCGGCCGACCCGCTGCCCACGCTGCGGTCCGAGTTTCACGTGCCGCCCTCGGCCGGTCGATTCCCCGAGGTCGCCTACTTCGCCGGCAACTCGCTCGGGCTGCAGCCCCGCGCGACCCGGGCCGCGCTGCTCACCGAGCTCGACGACTGGGCCAGGCTCGGCGTGGCGGGCCACTTCGAGGCGACCCACCCGTGGCTGCCGTACCACGAGGAGCTCCGCGGCCCGGCCGCCCGGTTGGTGGGCGCACGGCCGGAGGAGACCGTGGTGATGAACTCCCTCACGGTCAACCTGCATCTGATGATGGCCTCGTTCTACCGCCCGGCCGGGGACCGGCGGCGCATCCTCATCGAGGACAACGCCTTCCCCTCCGACAGCTACGCGGTCCGCAGCCAGGCCGCCTTCCACGGCCTGGATCCGGACCAGGACGTGGTACGGATGCCGGTGGACTCCATCGTGGACTACCTGGCCCGGGAGGGCGAGCGGGTGGCGCTGGTGCTCCTCGGCGGCGTCAACTACCTGACCGGTGAGGTCCTGGACATTCCGGCGGTCACCGCGGCCGGGCACGCGGCCGGCTGCCTGGTCGGCTGGGACCTGGCGCACGCGGCCGGCAACATCCCGCTGCAGCTGCACGACTGGGGTCCGGACTTCGCCGCCTGGTGCTCCTACAAGTACCTCAACTCCGGACCGGGCGCGGTGGCCGGCTGCTTTGTCCACTCCAGACACCTGGCCGATCCCGCCCTGCCGCGGCTGGCCGGCTGGTGGGGTACCAACCCGGCGACCCGGTTCCTGATGCGGCCGGTCGCGGAGCCGGTGCCCACGGCGGACGCCTGGCAGGTGTCCAACCCGCCGATCCTGGCGATGGCGCCGGTGCGCGTCTCGCTGGAGATGTTCGACCGGGTGGGCATGGCCGCGCTGCGCGCCAAGAGCGAGCGGCTGACCGGCTACCTGGCGTCTCTTCTGGAGGGTCTGCCGGGGCTGCGTGTCATCACCCCGACGGACCCCGCGCGCCGCGGCTGCCAGCTCTCGATCAGGGTGAGCGAGGCCGGCAAGCTCGCCGAGGTGCTGCGCGAGGAGGACGGCGTGGTCACGGACGTGCGCGAGCCGGACACCATCCGGCTGGCGCCGGCGCCGCTCTACTCCACCTACCACGACTGCTGGCGCGCGGTTGAGGCGCTGTCGCGGAGGCTGCGGTGACCGACGACGTGGCGGTGGTGGGTGCCGGGCTGGCGGGGTGCCTGCTCGCCTGCTTCCTGGCCCGGCGCGGGCACCGGGTCACCCTGTACGAGCGGCGGCCCGACCCGCGCCTGGGCTTCGTCGAACGGGGGCGGTCCATCAACCTGGCGCTGTCCGAGCGCGGGCTGGACGCGCTGCGCCGGGTCGGCCTGGACGGCGCGGTGATGAAGGTGGCCCTGCCGATGTACGGCCGGATGATGCACTCGCCCACCGGGGAGCTGACCTTCCAGCCGTACAGCGCCGACCGCCAGCGGGCCATCAACTCGATCAGCCGGGGTGACTTGAACGCGCTGCTGCTGGACGCCTGCACCGCGATGCCGGGCGTCACCGTCCACTTCGAGCGCAGGATCACCGGCCTGGACGACCTGCGCGGGCACCAGGTCGTGATCGGCGCCGACGGGGCCAACAGCGCGGTGCGCCAAGCCGTGCCGGCCTTCGAGCACCGGCAGGACTTCCTGGAGTACGGCTACCGGGAGCTGACCATCCCGCCGGTCGACGGCGACTTCGCGATGGACCCCTCGGCGCTGCACATCTGGCCGCGCGGTCGGGCCATGATGATCGCCCTGCCCAACCCGGACCGGTCGTTCACCGCCACGCTGTTCTGGCCGCACCGGGACTTCACGGAGATCACCGACCCGACCGCCCACTTCCAGCAGCACTACCCGGACGCGTACGCCCTGATGCCCAGCCTGACCTCCGACTACGCGCACAATCCCGTCGGCGCGCTGGGGACCGTCCGTTGCTGGCCGTGGGTGTACGAGGGGCGGGTGGCGCTGCTGGGCGATGCGGCGCACGCCATCGTCCCGTTCTACGGTCAGGGCGCGAACTGCGCCTTCGAGGACTGCGTGGAGCTGGACCGCTGCCTGGACGAGACCGGCGACGCGTGGCCCGAGGCGCTGGAGCGGTACCAGGAGCGCCGCAAGGAGAACACGGACGCGATCGCCGAGATGGCGTTGGAGAACTTCGTCGAGATGCGCGACAAGGTGGGTTCGCGGGTGTTCCTGTGGCGCAAGCGGATCCAGCACGCGCTGGAACGGGCCCTGCCCGGCCGGTATATGTCACGCTACGAGCTGGTGTCCTTCACCACCGTGCCGTACGCGCAGATAAGGCGGCCCGCACTGCTGAGGAGGAACCGTGTACGAGCCGATCAACTTCCCCGAGTGGGTCAAGGCTAACGAGCACCTGCTCCAGCCTCCGGTCAACAACAAGCAGCTGTTCACCGAGTCGAAGAACTTCGTCATCATGATCGTCGGCGGGCCGAACCAGCGCACCGACTACCACGTCGACCCGTACGAGGAGTACTTCTACCAGATCCGCGGCAACATGCGGGTCGAGCTGATGCTGCCGGACGGGCCGAAGACCGTCCACATCAGAGAGGGCGAGATGTGGCTGCTGCCCGGTAACACGCCGCACTCACCGCAGCGGCCCGAGGCGGGCTCGATCGGGCTGGTCGTGGAGCGGCCGCGGGAGGAGGGCGTGCTGGAGAAGTTCCAGTGGTACTGCCCGGCCTGTCACAACAAGGTGCACGAGGTGGAGCTGCAGGTGCGCGACATCGTGGCCGACCTGCCGCCGGTGTTCCAGGCGTTCTACGCCGACGAGCAGGCGCGCACCTGCAAGGCGTGCGGGACCGTCCACCCCGGGAAGGGCTGACCGGTATGCCGCTGTCCGGTTTGGGCCGGCCGTGAGCCAGCTGGCCGTCCCCAGGGGGCGGTTCCCGCACCTGAAGCGCGCGGGCGACCTGCTGTTCGTGTCCGGCACCAGCGCGCGCCGCCCGGACAACTCCATTGCCGGGGCGGCGGTGGACGAGCTGGGCACGACCGACCTGGACATCCGGGCGCAGACCCGGGCGGTCATCGAGAACATCGCCGCGATCCTGCGCACCGAGGGGGCGGGCCTGCGCGACGTCGTGGACATCACCGCGTTCCTCGTGTCGATGAACGACTTCAAGGGCTACAACGAGGTCTACGGCGAGTACTTCGACGAGACCGGTCCGGCGCGCACCACGGTCGCCGTCCACCAGCTGCCGCACCCGCACCTGCTGATCGAGATGAAGGCGATCGCGTACGCCCCGCGCCATCGTTCCTGACGGCGGCCGGGTCGCCGGCGTCGCGAAGCCCAGGGGGCGGAGAGTGCACGCCCTACGGCCAGGAGCGGCTGAGCGAGCGTGCCAGCGCCGTCCCGAACTCGCGCACCGGGTCGTCGACCGCTCCCCGCGCGCGCCAGGCGACGAAACCGTCGGGCCGCACGAGGACGGCGCCGTCGGGGCCGATGCCGCAGGCCGCGGCGAACCGGCCGCCGTCGTCGAGTTCGCCACCCTCGCCGACGCGGTGGACGTCGAGCGGGACGCGCAACCGGTCGGCGGCCTGTTCGCCGCCGCGCGTCCAGGCGGCGCCGCGCGGCCCGGTGAGCAACACCGGGTTGGTCCGGACCAGGTCTACAGTGGACAGCTCAGCGCCGCCGCGGCGCAGGGGAACGTGCGGGATGCGGAACCCTGGCCGGCCGGTCGGGGTGCGGGGGTCTTCCCAGTCCGCGTCGGCGTCCGGGTCGCCGGCACTGTCCGGCGTGATCGCGTCCGAGCGGTAGCGGTGGCCGAGGTCGATCGCCGCGTCGTCGACGACCGGCAGCAGACCCTCGGTGCCGAGCCCCGGATCCAGCCGGGTGACGTAGCGGGTGTACGCCTGCTCGACGGTCAGCCGGGCCACCGGCTGCCGTTCCGGCTCGTAGGTCTCCAGCAGGTCGGCGCCGGCGCGCCCGTCGAGGACGTAGGCGAGCTTCCAGGCCAGGTTGTGTGCGTCGTGTACCCCCGTGTTGCCCCCGTACCCGCCGGTGGGCGGCATGACGTGGGCGCTGTCCCCGGCCAGCAGCACGCGGCCCGCCTTGAACCGCTGCGCCCACTCGGCGGCCGCGTTCCACCGCTGGACATCCTCGATCTCCACCGCCAGGTCCGGGGCGCCCAACGCCTCCCGGACGTAGCGGACGCAGTCGGTCTCGTTCGCGGTCGCGCCCACCGTGGTGGTACGCCGGCCCTCGGCGTCGACCGCCGTGTTGACCACGAGGAACCCGGACTGCCCGTCGATGGAGAAGCGGAAGAAGCCCTGCAACCGCGGGTTGACCACGTACACCACGCTGAGGTTCCGGTCGCCCAGCAGTGGGCGGACGTCGGCGCGGAAGTAGATGGTGATGCTGTCGGAGAAGGTGCCGTGCCCCTGCGTGCCGATGCCGAGCCGGCGCCGCACCGGGCTGTGCACGCCGTCGGCCGCGACCGCGTACTGGGCGCGCACCGTACGCTCCTCGCCGGTGGCCCGGTCACGCACCATCCCGGTGACCCCGTCGTCGTCCGCCTTGAGCCAGGCCAGCTCCGACGAGTACCGCATGTGGGCGCCCAACGCCGCGGCACGCTCGCGCAGGACCGGTTCCAGCCCGATCTGCGTGACGAAGATGCGCGGCGACGGGCTGAGGTGTTCCACCCCTTCGTTGATGTTGCGGAAGAAATACTGCAGCTCGCGGCCGCCGAGCGACTCGACGGCCACGATCGCCCCGTTCTGGACGAACTCCCGTTCGGCGGCCGCGAGGACCTCGTCCTCGATGCCCGACCACCGGAACAGCTCCACTGTCCGCTGCATGAGGTAGGCCGCGCGGGGGTGGATGGCGGTCCCCGGATGGCGCTCGACGACCAGATGCTGCACGCCGTGGACGCCAAGGAACAGCGACGTCGACAGACCGACCAGACTGCCGCCGACGACGAGAACCGGGACCTCTTCCGTCTCCATGACATATTGACGCTACTCTCCGGGACGGTGCAACAGAAGACCGCGCCGCAGCGGCCGAGGTCGATGGCCGGGAACAGTTCCGCGGTGCCCGGCCCCATGGCGAGCTAACCTCGTCGATATGGCGAGGGGCATTCCCGGGCCCTCCGGGGGTCCGCTGCTGGGGATGCTGCCGGCGTTCCGCCGGGACGTTCTCGGCTGCACGCTCGACAGCTTCCGCCGCTA
Source organism: Micromonosporaceae bacterium (assembly GCA_019689695.1). Taxonomy (GTDB): domain Bacteria; phylum Actinomycetota; class Actinomycetes; order Mycobacteriales; family Micromonosporaceae; genus JADGHA01. The sequence continues at coordinate 7,079 of JADGHA010000062.1, forward strand.
CGGCGATATCGTCGCGTACCCGTTCGGACCGCGCTGGGGACCGCTGCGCCGGGTCGTGGTCGGGGCGTACCACCCGGACGACGTGCACCAGGTCCTCACCGGGACCGGGCACGGGTTCAACCGGCGGACGGTCGGATTCGAGGTGATGACCGAGGCGTTCGGCTACGGCCTGCTCACCACCGAGGGCGACACCTGGCTGCGGCAGCGGCGGACGCTGCAACCGCTGTTCACGCCCAAACGGGTCGCCGGGTATGCGGCGCTCATGTCGGACGAGGCACGGCGGATCGTCGCCGACGAGTCGGTAACTCCCGGTGCCGTGGTCGACCTGCACCGGCTGATGCAGCGCTACACCCTGCGGGTGGTCGGGCGGGCCCTGTTCGGCGAGGACGTCGACGAGTTCGTCGAGGATCTGTTTCGGCTGGTGCCGGCGGTCACCGCGGCGATCCGGGCCCGCGTGGTCCAGGTGGCGCAGCCGCCGCTGAGCTGGCCGACCCCGCGCAACCGCCGGTTCACCCGCCTCCGGGCGGCCCAGTACGCGGTGGTCGACCGGCTCCTCGCGCGCGCGTCGCACCAGCCCGGCGACCGTGACAACCTGGTCACCCGGCTGCGGGCCGCCCGTGATCCGCAGACCGGCCAGCCACTGTCCGCGCAGGAGGTCCGCGACCAGGCGTTGATCTTCCTGATGGCCGGGCACGAGACCACCGCCGGCGCGCTCACCTTCACCCTCGACCTGCTCGGCCGGCACCCCGAGGCACAGGACAAGGTCGCGGCCGACGCGAACCTGGTACGCCCGGCACTGCTGGAGGGGATGCGGCTGTACCCGCCGGCATACGTGACCGAGCGGAAGGTCGGGTCCGACACCGTCCTCGGCGGCTACCCGGTGCCGCGCGGCACGATGGTGCTCACCTCGCCGTGGGTGACCCACCGGCACCCCGCGTACTGGCCGGACCCGGAACGGTTTGACCTGACCCGGTTCGTCGGCAACCAGAACCGGCCGCGGTACGCGTACTTCCCGTTCGGCGGTGGGCCGAGGTCATGCATCGGCGAGCACTTCGCGATGCTGGAGGCCGAGGTGCTGATGAGGGCGCTGCTCGACCGGTACCGGGTCGAGGCGGTGGGCGGGCCGCCGCAGCTGCGCGCCTACGTCACCCTCCGCCCTGCGGGGCCGGTGCTGGCCAGGCTGGCCAGCCGCTGACCGGCGGCCCGGCCGGCGAGCGTCGCCGGTGGCCGCGCCGTCGAGCGGGCTGGCAATCCGCTGGCTAGAGCGTCCGGATGTGGAAGCCACCGTCCACATTGATGACCTCGCCGGTGCTGTACGGCAGCAGGCCCGCGGCGATCGCCACCACGGCCTTGCCGACGTCCTCGGGCTGTCCCCAGCGCCGGATCGGCATGATGCCCTCCTCGTGGATCAGCCGGTCGTACTTCTGCTTCACCGGGCCGGTCATATCGGTGGCGATGATGCCAGGCCGGATCTCGTACACAGTGATGCCGTGGTCGGCCAGCCGCGCGGCGTACAGCTTCGTCATCATCGCCAGGCCGGCCTTGGCCAGGCAGTAGTCACCCCGGTTGGTGCTGGCGGTGTAGGCGCTCATCGAGGAGACCGTGACGATCTTTCCCGGTACGCCGGCCGCGACCATCTGCCTGGCCACGAGCTGGGTCAGGAAGTACGGGCCCTTGAGGTTGATGCCGATCACCCGGTCGAACGACTCCTCGGTGGCGTCGAGGATGTCCGCCCGCACATCGGGCGCCACACCGGCGTTGTTCACCAAAAGGTCGACCGGTCCCGCCTCGTCCACCAGGCGCCGCCGGTCCGCGCTCACCGAGATGTCCGCCTGCACCAGCCGCGCGCGTACCCCGTGCTCCTCGATCTGCTTGCCCACCTCCTCGGCCGCGGCCCGGTTGCGGGCGTAGTTGACGACCACGTCGTGCCCGGCCGCGGCGAGTGCCAGTGCTATGCCCCGGCCGATGCCCCGCGACGCCCCGGTGACCAGTGCGGTGCTCACCGGCCGACCTCCGGTCCGAAGAAGGTGTGGTACGGCCCGCCGCGGGCAATCCGCTGGACGTACAGCGCGACCTCGCGGGCGTGGTAGTCGCCCCACATGCTGGCCTCCCCGTTGGGCACCTGTTGTCCATCGTGGATGTGGTCCCAGCCGTTGGGCCGGTGGTAGACCGAGTGCAGGATCAGGCCCTGGTGCTTGGGGTCGGTGCTCAGGTACGGCTCCGCGAAGAGCGTGTCGCACACGGTCAGCCCGGCCTGCCAGTACCGGTCGTCGCCGAGGTGACGGCCGAGCCGGAGCAGGCCCTGCGCCGCGATAGCCGCGGCCGACGAGTCCACCGGCTCGTAGCGGTTGAACGGGTCCGCCGGCCGGGCCAGGTAGTCGCCGAGGTGGACCAGGCCGGGCGCGCCCGTGTCCCAGTACGGGATGCCGTCGGTGGGTGTGTTGGCGAGGTAGAAGTCGCAGGTGGCGGTCGCCGCGTTGCGCATGGTCGCGACCGCCTCGGCACGGCCGGGGAAGTCGGGCAGGATGGCGAGGAACTCGAGCAGTTCGGCGAAGCCGAGCATCGCCCACGCCAGGCCCCGGGTCCAGGTGCTGAACGGGGAGTAGCCCTGCTGGGTGCTCGGGCAGCGGTACCGGCCGTCGTTCACGTTGAAGATGGACTCGTGGGCGGTGCGGCCGCGTACGTCGTAGGCGTCCCGCCCTTCCCCGTAGAAGACGTTCCACCGGGCGGTGTTCGTGGCGTGCTCGACCAGCCGGTCGAGCAGCGAGATCCGCTCGTCCTGCTCGCCCATCAGCACGTGGCCGAGCAGGTGCGCGCAGGCGAGCGCCCGGCAGGAGCGGATCGTGTCGACGAACAGCGACTGCGGCCCGTTGAACGAGTAGATGTAGCCGGTGCCGTCGGCAGTGGTCCGCCACCGGGCCGCCTGCACCGCGCCACTGACCTTCAACGCCAGCTCGCAGAAGTCCCGCTGCGCGTCCGGGATGCGGCCCTCGTTCATCAGCCGCCACAGGTTGCCGTAGGTGCTGACGTTGTTGAACCCGTGGTCGTGCACGCCGGTGTGGCTCACGTGGCTGGCCATCACCCGGACCGTCATGTCCCGGCCGATGTCCAGGAAGCGTTCCTCGCCGGTGGCGTCGTACTGCAGCAGGGCGGAACCGTACTGGAAGCCTTGCGTCCATTCGGTCCATCCGCGGGCGGTGTACCGGCCCGCGACGGTGAACACCGGCGAGCCGCGGTCGGGCGTACAGGTGCGCTCGATCGAGTCGATCTTCACCGCGCTGATCTGCCAGAGCCGGTCGATCTTGGGCAGCAGGTCGCTGGGGGCGAGCTTCTCGTTGACCTCCACGGGGGCACCCTACCCGATTGTGAAAGCGCTTTCCTAGGTGGCTCTGGCACACTGAACGGGTGGTCCTCCTGGCCGAGGCGTGGCGGGCGCTCGGCGGCGACCCGGCCCACCTGGACCGGGTGCGGCTGACCGGCCCGCCGACGACGCTGCCGGCGCGGCTGCCGGTGACCGCGCTGGCGCAGGCCACGGTCGCGGTGGCCGGGCTCGCCGCCGGCCTGGCCGAGGTACGCGTGGACAGCCGGGCGGTGGCCGCCGCCTTCACCAGTGAACAGCAGCTGCGCGTCGACGGGCAGCCGCAGGCCTTGTGGGATCCGCTGTCGGGGTTCTTCCCGGCCGCCGACGGCTGGGTGCGGCTGCACGCCAACTATCCGCACCACCGGGAGCGGCTGCTGGCGGCGCTCGGGCCCGACGTGCCCGCCCGGGTGGCCGAGCTCCCCGCCGCGGAGGTCGAGCGCGTCGTCACCCTCCACGGTGGACTCGCGGTGGCCGTCCGTACGGCCGCCCAGTGGCGCGCGCACCCGGCCGGGGCGGCCCTGCGGGACACTCCGCTGGTCGCCATGCATTGGGCTGACGGCGCCGCGTCGCCGCCCGCGGCGGTCCGGCCCCGGCGGCGCTCCTTCCGGGTGCTCGACCTGACCCGGGTGATCGCCGGCCCGGTGGCCACCCGCACGCTGGCCCTGTTCGGCGCCGACGTGCTGCGCGTCGATCCGCCGCACCTGCCCGAGCTGCCGGCTCAGCATCTGGACACCGGGTTCGGCAAGCGGTCGACGCTGCTGGACCTGCGGACAGCGGCCGGCCGGGCGGTGTTCGAGCAGCTGCTCGCCTCGGCCGACGTCCTGGTCTGCGGCTACCGGCTGGGCACGCTGGACCGCCTCGGGCTGAGCCCGGCGGCCTTGCTCGACCGGTATCCGGGCCTGGTCGTGGCCACCCTCAACGCGTGGGGCGCCGACGGCCCGTGGGCGCACCGGCGCGGCTTCGACAGCCTGGTCCAGGCGGCCTGCGGCATCGCCCTGCTCGAGGGCGACCCCGCGGCCGAGCCCGGTCTCGGCTCGCCCGGCCGGCTGCCCGCCCAGGCGCTCGACCACGGCACGGGCTACCTGCTCGCCGCCGCCGTGCTGCGCGCACTCGCCGCGGGCGGTGGCGTCCACATTCACCTGTCGCTCGCCCGTACCGCCGCCTGGCTGCTCGACCACGCTGACCTACCGCAGCCCCCGGCGACGGCCTGGGATGCGTCCCCGTGGCTCGACACCGTCGACGGAATCACTTACGCACTGCCCCCGTTCGCCGGCCCCGGCGTACCGCGCACCTGGGCCCACCCACCGGTGCCCTACGGTTCGAGCCCCGCCGCCTGGCTTCCGTAGAGTGATCCTGTGCCCGAAGGACACACCATCCACCGGCTCGCCGCCCGGCATCTGCAGCTGTTCGCCGGCCGGCGGGTGCACGCCGAAAGCCCGCAGGGGCGGTTCGCCGAGGGGGCCGCCGCACTGGACGGCGCGGTGCTGCGGGCCACCGAGGCGTACGGCAAGCACCTGCTGCACCACTACAGCCGCGGCCTGGTGCTCCACGTCCACTTGGGACTGTACGGCGGGTTCACCGACGGGGTGGCGCCGGCGCCGGAGCCGATCGGGCAGGTGCGGCTGCGGCTGACCACCCGGCGGCACTGGCTCGACCTGCGCGGGCCGAGCGCATGCGAACTGCTCAGCCCGCCCGAGGTCGAGGCGTTGCGCGCCCGGCTCGGCGCCGACCCGCTGCGCGACGACGCCGACCCCGAGGCCGCGTACGCCCGCATCCGCCGCAGCCCCAGCCCGATCGCCGCCCTGCTGCTGGACCAGTCGGTGGTGGCCGGCGCCGGCCTGGTCTACGTCAGCGAGGTGCTGTTCCGGGCGGGCATCCCGCCGACCAGGCCGGGGCGCGAGGTGGACGCCGGCGCGTGGAAGTCGCTCTGGGACGACCTGTGCGAGCTGATGCGCGAGGGAGTCGCGCGCGGCCGCATCGACACGGTGCACAGCCAGCACCTGCCCGAGGTGATGGGGCGCGCCCCGCGGGTCGACCGGCACGGGGGAGAGGTGTACGTCTACCGGCGCACCGGCCAGCCGTGCCTGGTCTGCGGCACGCCCGTCCAGCGCGCCGGGCTCGCCGGCCGCAACTCCTACTGGTGCCCCACCTGCCAGCGCTGACCCGGGTCAGTCCTGCAGGTCGGCGACGACCGCGAAGTGGTCGGAGGGCCACACCTGGTTGACCGGCTCGTCGCCGGCCAGGCGCGCGGACAGCACCCGGCCCCGGTCGCCGCTGGGCACGCCGACCAGGATGTAGTCGATCCTCGAGTCGGGGATCTTGCTGTGCTCCTGGTAGCCGTTGCGCAGCGCCCAGGTGAAGCCCGGGTCGCCGGGCGCGGCGTACCGCCACGCGTCCAGCAGCACCAGGCCGGGCGCGGCCGGCGCGGTGAGGAACCCGGCCAGCCGGCGCACCTCGTCGGACTCCGGCTCGGCGTTCAGGTCGCCGGTCACCACTGGCGGGTACTCGCAGTCCAGGCCGTTGTCGGCCACGAACGCGGCGAGGCTGCGCACCTGCTGCACCCGCAGCGAGGACAGGCCGAGCCCGTAGCTCAGGTGAGTGGTGAAGAACGGCAGCGTGCCGCCGGGTGTCTCGATCCGGGCGTGCGCGACGAACCGCCGCTCATGCACCTCGCCGACGGTGGGCAGCTGCAGTTCGGCCTGGGCGGTGATCGGCCAGCGGCTGAGGATCGCGTTGCCGAGACGCAGCGGCGGGCCGGGGGCGTCGCCGTGGACCGGAATCGAGGCCCAGCACCAGTGCATGCCGAGCCGGGCGGCGAGGTCGCCGGCGAGGTTCTCGTCGCCGGCGCTCCAGACCTCCTGGAACCCGCAGACGTCCGGAGCCACCTCGGCCAGGACGGCGGCGATCGCCTCGCGGCGCCGCTCCCACGGCCCGTAGCGCCACCAGAGGTTCCACGTCATTACCCGCACGTGAGCAAGCTACCCGGACGGGGCCAGGTAGCGCTGCGGGTCCGCCGCGGCGGCCTCCCGGCAGCCGGTGCCGCAGAAGTACCAGGTCCGGCCGGCGTGCTCCAGCGACAGCGCGTCCGGCGTGACCGCCACGCTCATCCCGCAGACCGGGTCCACCGCCCCGGCCCGCGCGGCGGCGGGCCCCCCCCCACCCGCGGGCCGGGCCGGCGGCCGACTGGCGATGATA
>JADGHA010000063.1 GCA_019689695.1 Micromonosporaceae bacterium
GGTACTCCTCGTCGAGCCAACCCTCGGCGATGACGATGTGCAGCAGCGCGTTCGCCACCGCGAGATCGGTTCCAGGAGTGGGCTGCAGGTGTCGGCTGGCCTGGCGGGCGGTGGCGGTGGCCCGTGGGTCGACCACGATCAGGGTGCCGCCGCGCTCCCGCTGCTGGACCAGGTAGCGGCCGAACGGGGGCATGGTCTCGGCGATGTTCGCCCCGACCAGCAGCAGGGTGTCCGCGCTGCCCACGTCGGCCAGCGGGAAGGGCAGCCCGCGGTCCACCCCGAATGCCCGGTTGGCGGCGGCCGCCGCCGAGGACATGCAGAACCGGCCGTTGTAGTCGATGGTGCGGGTGCGCAGCACGACGCGGGCGAACTTGCCCAGCGCGTACGCCTTCTCGTTGGTCAACCCGCCGCCGCCGAAGACCGCGACCGCATCGCGTCCGTACCGCTGCTGGATCTTTCTGATCCGGGCGACCACGACGGCGAGCGCCTCTTCCCAGGTGGCCGGGTGCAGCCGGCCGCCCTTGCGGTCGCGCACCAGCGGGCTGGTCAGCCGGTCCGGATGGTCGAGCAGCTCGGCGGCGGTCCAGCCCTTCTGGCACAGGCCGCCCTGGTTGGTCGGGAAGTCGCGGGCGAGCACCTCGACCCGGGTACGGCCGGCGGTCTCGCGTAGCGTCATGCCGCACTGCAGGGCACAGTAGGGGCAGTGCGTGGCGACCTCGCGGCTGGTCGGCGCCGGTGCCTCGCTGGTCGGCGCCGGTGCCTCGGCTGCGGGGACCGCCCTGCCATCCACGGGGGAAGCGTGGCTCCGGGGGGTTTCACCGGCGGGTCCCGGGTGTTTCCAGCCTGCTAAGACCAGCTCACACCGCCGACCGGTGGGATGACAAGGAGTCATACCGGCGGTACGGTGGACCGCATGACCGCGAAGGTGACGCTCTCGTTCTCCGATGACACCATCGCCGAGGCGCGGCGCTATGCCCAGCGCGACGGTGTGTCGCTCTCCGCGTGGATCAACCAGGCCGCCCGGGAGAAGGCGCTGCGGGAGCTGTTCGGCGCGCATGCCGACGCGGTGCGCCGCGCCGGGTTCGACTACGAGGCCGCGGCGCTCGCCGACGAGCAGGAGATCGCGATGACCGACAGGGAGCTGTTCGGCCAGCGGGGCGCGGGTGCTGCGCAGGGGTGAGATCTGGCGCATCAAGGGGGCTCGAGAGCGCCTCGGCTTGGTGATCAGCTCAGACGTCTACAACGGCACAGATGTGCCGATCGTCGTCGTGGCCGAGGTGGTCGAGGAGGAGATGTTGCGCGACTCGCCGCTGGCGGTGCCGATGGGACCCTGGGTGGTGATGCCCGACCGGCTCTCCTCGCCGATGAAGAAGTGGTTCACCGAGTGCGTGGACTACGCCGACACGGACACCATGAACCGGGTCTCCCGGGCGCTGCGGATCATCCTGGAGACCGCCTGACGGCCGTCGTTTTGACCGGTCACACCGGCGCCGGTAGACTCGACCGCCGGTATGCGTACCTGATCGGGTACGCTTGTCGATCGTGCGTCGACACCCCTTGGGTGTGCGCGCCCCCACGACCAGACGACGAGGCGAAGGTAGACCTGTGCGTACGTACAGCCCGAAGCCGGGCGAGATCGAGCGTCAGTGGCACGTCATCGACGCGTCCGACGTGGTGCTGGGCCGGCTGGCCGCCCAGGCGGCGACCCTGCTGCGTGGCAAGCACAAGCCGACCTTCGCACCCCACGTCGACACCGGCGACTTCGTGGTCATCGTCAACGCCAGCAAGGTCGCGCTGACCGGCAACAAGCGGCAGACCAAGGTCGCCTACCGGCACTCCGGCTACCCCGGCGGCCTGCGCCGCATCGGCTACGCCGACCTGTTGGAGAAGCGGCCCGAGCGTGCGGTCGAGCTCGCCGTCAAGGGCATGCTCCCGCACAACAAGCTGGGCCGGAAGCTGATCAGGAAGCTGAAGGTGTACGCCGGGCCGGAGCACCCGCACGCCGCCCAGCAGCCGGTGCCGTTCGAGATCAAGCAGATCGCGCAGTGAGCGCGGGTGAAGGAATCGCCATGACCGAGACTCCTGTGCCGTCCCCGGCCGCCGTCGTCGAGGCGGCCGCACCGGCTCCGGCCCCCGCGCCGGTCCCCACGTCGCGCGGTGACCGCCCGATCCAGACCGTGGGACGCCGCAAGGAGGCCATCGTCCGGGTCCGCCTGGTGCCGGGCACCGGCGCGTTCACGCTCAACGGCCGCACGCTGGAGGACTACTTCCCGAGCAAGGTGCACCAGCAGCTGGTGAAGGAGCCGCTGGTCACCGTGGAGAAGGTGGACTCCTTCGACGTCATCGCCAACCTGCGCGGCGGCGGCATCACCGGCCAGGCCGGCGCGCTGCGGCTCGCCATCGCGCGGGCGCTGTGCGAGCTGGACCCGGACGACCGTCCGGCGCTGAAGAAGGCCGGCTTCCTCACCCGGGACGCCCGGGTCAAGGAGCGGAAGAAGTACGGTCTCAAGAAGGCCCGCAAGGCTCCCCAGTACTCCAAGCGCTGACTCCCCCGGCGGCCGGGTTGCCCCGCAGTGCCCAGCCGTCCGGTTTCGCCCTCACCTGTCGAGCGAAAGGTCCTGCGCATGGGTCGGCTCTTCGGTACTGACGGGGTTCGCGGCCGGGCGAACGCCGATCTCACCCCGGAGCTGGCCCTCGCCGTGGCGGTCGCCGCTGCGCACACCCTCGCCGAGACCGACGGCAACACCCCGCCGGTGGCCGTCGTGGGCCGGGATCCGCGGGCGAGCGGGGAGATGCTGGAAGCCGCCGTCGTCGCCGGGCTGGCCAGCGCCGGTGCCACCGTCGTACGGGTCGGGGTGCTGCCCACCCCCGGCGTGGCGTACCTGGTCGGCGAGACCGGGGCCGACCTGGGCGTGGTGCTCTCCGCCTCGCACAACCCGATGCCGGACAACGGCATCAAGCTGTTCGCGGCCGGCGGGCACAAGCTGCCGGACGAGATCGAGGAGCGGATCGAGGCATCGGTCGCCGACCCGAGCGGCTGGCGGCGGCCGACCGGGCCGGACATCGGCCGGGTGCGTGACCTGCCCGACGGCGCGCACCGCTACGTCAAGCACCTGGTGGAGGCGACCGGGCAGCGGCTGGACGGGCTGCGCGTCGTGGTCGACTGCGCCAACGGCGCCGCCTCCGAGGCGGCTCCGGCCGCGTACCGGGAGGCCGGCGCGGAGGTCATCGCGATCAACGCCGCACCGGACGGTCTCAACATCAACGACGGCTGCGGCTCCACCCACCTCGGCCCGCTGCGGGGGGCCGTCCGGCAGTACGGCGCCGACCTGGGCATCGCCCACGACGGCGACGCCGACCGGTGCCTGGCCGTCACCGCCGAGGGCGACGAGGTGGACGGCGACCAGATCATGGCGATCCTGGCGCTGGCCATGCGGGAGGCGGGGACGCTGGCCGAGGAGACCCTGGTCGCCACGGTGATGAGCAATCTTGGCCTGAAGCTGGCCATGCGCGAGGCCGGCATCCGCCTGGTGGAGACCAAGGTGGGCGACCGGTACGTGCTGGAGGAGCTGCGCGCCCGCGGCCTGGCCCTGGGCGGCGAGCAGAGCGGACACATCGTCATGCCCGCGCATGCCACCACCGGAGACGGCCTGCTCACCGGCCTGCACCTGATGGCGCGCCTGGCGAGCACCGGCCGGTCGCTGGCCGAGCTGGCGTCGGTGGTGACCAAGCTGCCCCAGGTGATGATCAACGTGCCGGTGGCGGACCGGGACGCCGGCGCCGGCGCGCCCGAGGTGCTGGCCGCGGTCAGCGCCGCCGAGGCCGAGCTGGGCGAGACGGGCCGGGTACTGCTGCGGCCGTCGGGCACCGAGCCGCTGGTCCGGGTGATGGTCGAGGCGGCCACTGTGGACGTGGCCCGGTCGGTGGCGGAAACGATCGCCGACAAGGTCCGCGCGGCCAGCCCGGCTCGATGACGGCCACCGCTGGCCGTCGCTACGGCCAGGCTTCGCGGCCGAGGGTGTCTTCCGACATGCCCGGGCCGCTCATGGCCATGCCCGGGTCGCCCACGGCACGCGGTGGCGCCACATTCGAGCGTACGTGGTGTGGCGTCGCGCGACATCCGTCCACGATCTGATCTTTCGGCTGCCCGGCCCGGCTAGCGTCGTCTGGCGATGCCTGCACAAGACCTGCTCCCACAGACCCTGCCAGCCGAGCTCGGCGGCCGGATCGAGGCCGTACACCCTTGACGCACAACGAAGGCAACGCCGCGACCGGCGGGATCTGGCGGGTGCGCGGCCCGGCCGGGAGCGCCGTCCTCAAGGTCGCCCGGCCGCCCGCCGACAAACCCGTCGGCTCCCCGGTCTGGCAGACCAGCGATGAGCCTTCACATTGGAACTACTGGCGCCGGGAGGTGTACGCCTACACGACCGGGTTCGCCGCGAGCGTCTACGCCGACGCCGGCATCGTCCCGCCCGCGCTGCTCGCCTGGGGCGAGCGTTCGGACGGCGCGATCGAGCTGTGGCTGGCTGAGGCCGCGGGCGCCCCGGGTCACACCTGGCCGGTGGCACGGATCGGCGAGTTCGCCCGGCAGCTGGGTGCGGCTCAGGCACGCTGGATCGATCGGGTGCCGGACCTGCCCTGGCTGTCGCGCCGCTGGCTCGCGCAGTACCTCGACCACGGACCGAGCAGCGGGGTCTGGATCAGCGGCGACGAGCACTGGAACCACCCGGTCGCGGCGGCGTGGCCGACCGCCGTGCGCGAGGAGCTGCGGCGGCTGTGGATGCGCCGCGGCGAGGTGCTCACGCAGGTGGAGGCGTTGCCGCGGACCGTCTGCCACCTCGACGTCTGGCCGAGCAATCTCTTCGCAGACGGTGCGACGAGCGTCCTGGTGGATTGGTCCTTCACCGGCGAAGGCGGGATCGGCGAGGACGCCGCCAACCTGATCGTGGACTCGGTGGCGGATGGGTTGATGGACATCGCGCTGCTGCCGGATATCGCCGACGCGGTCATCGAGGGGTACCTCGCCGGCCTGCGCGACGGCGGCTGGGCCGGCCCGCCGGATCTGGTGCGGCAGGCGATTGCCGCCTGTGCCGTGGCAAAGTACTCCTGGCTCGCCCCGTCCGTGCTGGGCCGGGTGATCCGCGACGGCCGGTGGGGGCACCCCCAGTACGGGCGGGACGCGTCCGGTGAGGACGCCCTGTGCCGGCTTCGCGGCCTGGTCACGCTGCTGGCGGAGTGGGCTCGCCGCGTGTGACGGCGGTCAGCGGAGCTTGCCCAGGCGGGCGACGGCGTCGGCCAGGACCTCCGGGCGCTTGCAGAACGCGAACCGGACCAGGTGGCGGCCCGCGTCCACGTGGTCGTAGAAGACCTGGGTCGGCACGGCCACCACGCCACAGCGCTCGGGCAGCCCGAGGCAGAACTCCACGCCGTCCTTGCCGCCGAGCGGGGTGATGTCCGCGGTGACGAAGTACGTGCCTTCCGGCCGCAGGACATCGAACCCGGCCGCGGCCAGGCCGGCGGACAACTGGTCCCGCTTGGCCTGCAGGTCGTCCCGGAAGCCGGTGAAGTACGCGTCCGGCAGTCCCAGCGCCACGGCCACCGCCGGCTGCAGCGGCGCACCATTGACGTACGTGAGGAACTGCTTGACCCTGGTGACGGCGGAGACCAGGGGGCGCGGGCCGGACGCCCAGCCGATCTTCCAGCCGGTGCAGGAGAACGTCTTGCCCGCCGACGAGATGCGCACCGTGCGCTCCCGCATGCCGGGCAGGGTGGCCAGTGGCACGTGCCGGCTCGCCGAGTCGGTGAAGACCAGGTGTTCGTACACCTCGTCCGTCACCGCGTACGCGTCGTACTCCTGGCACAGCTGCGCGATCTGGCTGAGCTCGTCGGCGGTGAACACCTTGCCGGTGGGGTTGTGCGGGGAGTTCAGCAGCACCACGCGGGTCCGTGGCCCGAACGCCGCCCGCAGCTCGTCCGGGTCGAACTCGTACCGGCCGCTGGCGGTGGGGCGCAGCGTCACCGGCCGGCGGGTGGCGCCGGAGAGGGCGATCGAGGCGGCGTACGAGTCGTAGTACGGCTCGAAGCAGACCACCTCGTCACCGGCCTCGCAGAGGGCGAGGATGGCCGCGGCGATCGCCTCGGTGGCGCCAGCGGTGATCAGGATCTCGCCGTCCGGGTCGTACTCCAGCCCCCAGAAGCGCTTCTGGTGCGCTGCCACGGCCGCACGCAGCTCCGGGATCCCGGGCCCGGGCGGGTACTGGTTGCGCCCGCCGCGCAGGGCGGCCTGCGCCGCGTCGAGCATCTCCGCCGGCCCGTCGGTGTCCGGGAACCCCTGGCCGAGGTTGACCGCCGAGGTGCGCACGGCGAGGTCCGACATCTCGGCGAAGATCGTCGTCCCGAACGGGCGCATCCGGGGCACCAGCGGATCGGCCTGGGGGGCGGGCGCGGGTGCGCCGGGAGCCGGCAGTGCGGGGGAGTGGGTCATGCCGCCCAGCCTATGCGGCCGCTCACCGGACGGGCCCGCTGGTACAGACGGCGGTGCGGCCGGTCTTCGTGGCGACCTGCTCCCCGTCCACCGAGATCTGGCAGGAGACCTCTGTGCCGGAAGGGCCGTAGGCGGTGAGGACGAGGAAGAACGTGTCGGTTCTGACCTCGGTCTGCCATGGCAGGTCAACCTGCTCGACTTTCAGGTTGTCGGCGGTGCGGTAGGCGACGGTGGCGGTGGGACCGTCTCCGGTCACCGCGTAACGGACCGTGTGCAGTGCGCCGTCCGGTAGCTCCGGGACCGGAAGCCAGCTCGGCAGGCCGGTCGGAAGCCAGTTCGGCAGGCCCGTCCGGAGGTCGCTGGGGCCGTCCGTCGGGCGGTCGCTCGGCGCCGAGGGCGGCGCCGCCTGCGACTCGGAGCCAGTACCGAGGCCGTGGCTGCTCACGGACAGGTAGGCGCCTATGCCGGCCAACCCGCACAGCGCGAGCGCCAGCACCGCGGCGGTAATGCCCAAAACCCGGCCGCGGGAGCTACGGGGGTACCCGGGCACGCCGGTCAGCGGCGGGTACGAGGCGGTCGGCTCCGGGTCCGTCTGCGGGTACGCGGGTGGCGGCTCCACCCGGGCGGAACCCGGCAGATAGGTGGGGTATCCGCCGCCCTCCGAGGGGTACGGAGGACCTTGTGGCGAGGAGAACGGCGGCGGATCCGCGGTCGGGTCCGGCTGGGGAGCGGCAGGTGGTTCGGTCATGGTCTATCCACGGTCACACCTCACGGCAAGGGGCGCGAGCGGATCCGTGTTTCGCGCAAGTCGGATGACTGATAGTACGGATTTCGCGCACGCGGTTTGCGCGAAAGTCCGCTAGGCTGCCGACCATGTGCGGGATTGTGGGGTACACGGGCGCCCGGCCGGCGCTCAGCATCGTGCTGGACGGGCTACACCGGTTGGAGTACCGCGGGTACGACTCCGCCGGAGTCGCCATGGTCAGTGATGGCGAGCTGCTGGTGGAGAAGCGGGCCGGCAAGCTGGCCAACCTGGAGAAGGCCCTGGACGAGCTGCCCAGTGGGTGCGGCATGGCGGAGGGCACCACCGGCATCGGGCACACCCGGTGGGCCACCCACGGCAGCCCCACCGACCGGAACGCCCACCCGCACCTGTCCCGGGACAACGGGATCGCGGTGATCCACAACGGCATCATCGAGAACTTCGCGAAGCTGCGGGTCGAACTGGAGGCCGCCGGTATCGAGTTCACCAGCGACACCGACACTGAGTGCGTGGCGCACCTGCTGGCCGAGGAGACCGCCGCGCTGGACGGCGGTGGCCGCCCGGAGCAGCGGCTGGCCGAGGCGATGCGGCGGGTCTGCCGGCGCCTGGACGGCGCGTTCACCCTGCTCGCCGTGGACGCGCGGGCACCCGGCGCGGTGGTCGGCGCCCGGCGCAACTCGCCGCTCGTGGTGGGCCGGGGCACCGGCGAGAACTACCTGGCCAGCGACGTCGCGGCGTTCATCGAGCACACCCGGGACGCGATCGAGCTGGGCCAGGACCAGGTCGTGCTGATCACCCCGGACTCGGTCGAGATCACCGACTTCGACGGCCGGCCGGCCGCCGGCAAGGACTTCCACATCGACTGGGACGCGTCGGCCGCGGAGAAGGGCGGCTACGACTGCTTCATGCTCAAGGAGATCGCCGAGCAGCCGCGCGCCCTCGCCGACACGCTGCGCGGCCGGCTCGGCGCCAGCGGCGAGATCCAGCTCGACGAGGTCCGCCTCTCCGACCAGGACCTGCGCGACGTGGACAAGGTGTTCATCGTCGCCTGCGGCACCGCCTACCACTCCGGGCTGGTCGCCAAGTACGCGATCGAGCACTGGACCCGCCTCCCCTGCGAGGTGGAGCTGGCCAGCGAGTTCCGGTACCGGGACCCGGTGCTCGACCGGTCCACGCTGGTGGTGGCGATCTCCCAGTCCGGCGAGACGATGGACACCCTGATGGCGCTGCGGCACGCCAAGGAGCAAAAGGCGCGGGTGCTGGCCATCTGCAACACCAACGGGTCGAGCATCCCGCGCGAGTCCGACGCGGTGCTCTACACCCACGCCGGCCCGGAGATCGCGGTCGCCTCGACCAAGGCGTTCCTCACCCAGCTGGTCGCCTGCTACCTGGTCGGGCTGCACCTGGCCCAGGTGCGCGGCATCAAGTACGCCGACGAGGTGTCCGCGGTGGTCGAGCAGTTGCAGGCCATGCCGTCCAAGGTCGACCGCGTGCTGGAGACGATGGAGCCGGTGCGCGAGCTGGCCCGCGCGCTGGCCGACTCGCGGTCGATCCTGTTCATCGGCCGGCACGTGGGCTACCCGGTCGCATTGGAGGGTGCGCTCAAGCTCAAGGAGCTGGCCTACATGCACGCGGAGGGGTTCGCCGCCGGCGAGCTCAAGCACGGCCCGATCGCGCTGGTCGACCAGGGCACGCCGGTGGTGTGCGTGGTGCCTTCGCCGGCCGGTCGCGGCGTGCTGCACGACAAGGTCGTCTCGAACATCCAGGAGGTGCGCGCCCGCGGCGCCCGGACCATCGTCATCGCCGAGGAGGGCGACGAGGCGGTCGTACCGTACGCCAACGACCTGATCTACGTCCCGCGGACGCCGACCCTGCTGGCTCCGCTGGTGACGGCGGTGCCGCTGCAGGTGTTCGCCTGTGAGATCGCGGCGGCCCGTGGCCACGACGTGGACCAGCCGCGCAACCTCGCCAAGTCCGTCACCGTCGAATAACCCCGCGATCTTGCAGTTGTGCCCCCGGAAAAAGCGCGACATGTCGCTTTTTCCGGGGTACACAACTGCAAGATCGCGGAGAGGGATGCCGTTAAGGTGGCTGGCATGATTGTGGCGGTCGGTATCGACGTGGTGCTCGTCGAGCGGTTCGCCCGCGCCATCACGCGTACGCCGTTGCTGGCCGACCGCCTCTTCACCAAGGCCGAGCTGGTCACCCCGTCCGGCAACCCGCGGTCGGCGGAGTCACTGGCCGCGCGGTTCGCCGCGAAGGAGGCGGTGGCCAAGGCGCTGGGGGCACCGGCCGGGCTGCACTGGCACGACTGCGAGGTGGTCGCCGACCCGGACGGGCGGCCCTGGCTGACTGTCTCCGGCACGGTGGCCGCCGCGGCGGCCGAGCGCGGGGTGCGCCGGTGGCATCTGTCGCTGTCGCACGACGGCGGCATCGCGTCCGCAATGGTGGTGGCTGAGCAGTAGGGAGGCGGGATGCGCGGCGCGTGGCGGGTCTTCGACGTACGGGCGGCCGAGGAGGCGCTCATGAAGACGCTGCCCGAGGGGGCCCTGATGCAGCGCGCAGCGGCCGGCCTGGCGCGCCGGTGTGCGCTCCTCCTCGACGACGTGCGCGGCGGGGTGTACGGCAGCCGGGTGCTGTTGCTGGTCGGCGCCGGCAACAACGGTGGCGACGCGCTCTACGCTGGCGCGCGCCTCGCCGGCCGGGGCGCCGCGGTCGGCGCGCTGCTGCTCGCGCCGCAGCGGGCGCACGCCGGCGGCCTGGCCGCGCTGCTCCGGGCCGGCGGGCGGGTCGTCGACTCCGTACCGTCCGATGTAGATCTCGTGGTGGACGGCATCGTGGGTATCGGCGGCTCGGCCGGGCTGCGCGACCGGGCGGCCGAGGTGGTGGCGGGCATCGGCGAGGACGCGGTCGTCGTCGCGGTGGACGTGCCCAGCGGGGTCGAGGTGGACACCGGGAACCTCTCCGGTCCGGCCGTTCGCGCGGATGTGACGGTCACCTTCGGCTGCCTCAAGCCGGCGCTGGTGGTGGGCCCGGCGGCGCCGCTGGCCGGCCAGGTGGACCTGGTGGACATCGGCCTGGGCCCGTGGCTGCGCGGCACCCCGGCCGTCGAGGTGACGGAGAGCTCCGACATCGAGCAGTGGTGGCCGCGGCTGGCGCCCTCGTCGGAGAAGTACTCCCGCGGCGTGGTGGGGGTGGCCACCGGCTCGGCGACCTATCCGGGCGCCGCCGTGCTGTCGGTCGGCGGGGCGCTGGCCGGGCCGGCCGGCATGGTCCGGTACGCGGGCAGCGCGAAGGCGCAGGTGCTGGCGCAGCATCCGTCGGTGGTCGCCACGGAGAGCGTGGGTGACGCGGGCCGGGTGCAGGCCTGGGTGTGCGGCAGCGGCCTGGGCAGCGGCGAGGACGCCGGGGCCACCGTACGGGCCGTCCTGGCCAGCCCGGTGCCGGTGGTGCTCGACGCGGACGGCCTCAACGCGCTGGTGGACGGCAGCATGGCGGAGTGGCTGCGCGGCCGGCGGGCGCCGGTGGTGGTCACCCCGCACGACCGGGAGTTCGCCCGGCTGGCCGGCTCGCCGCCGGGTGGGGACCGGGTCGGTGCCGCGCTGCGCCTGGCCGCCCAGATGAACGCGGTGGTGCTGCTCAAGGGCGACCGCACCATCGTGGCCAGCCCGTCCGGGCAGGCCTGGGTGAACCCGACCGGCACCCCGGCGCTGGCCACGGGCGGCACCGGGGACGTTCTGGCCGGGCTGCTCGGCTCGCTGCTGGCGGCCGGGCTCAGCCCGCAGCGGGCCGCGGCGGCCGCCGCGTACCTGCACGGTCTGGCCGGCCGGGAGGCGGCCCGGCACGGCCCGGTGACCGCGGCCGATGTGGCGGCCGCGCTGCGTCCGGTCATCGCCCCCCTGTCGTCACGGTGAGACGGTCATCGCCCCCTTGTCGTCACCGTGAGATGAGTAGCGGCGAAACGGACATTTCGCGCGGCTAACCCCATGATCGACGGGATACATTGAGAGGATGTGGCAGGCCGAGGTCGCGGTCGACCTGGACGCGATTCGGGACAATGTGGCGCTGCTGCGCGCCGGGACCGCCGCCGAGGTGATGGCCGTGGTCAAGGCCGACGGGTACGGGCACGGCATGGTGCCGGCGGCCCGGGCGGCGCTCGCCGGCGGCGCCAGCTGGTTGGGTGTGTGCACCCTCGGCGAGGCGCTCCAGCTGCGCTCGGCCGGGATCACCGCCCCCGTGCTCGCCTGGCTGCTCGCCCCGGGCCTGCCCCTGCACGAGGGCGTCGCGGTCGACGTGGACCTGGCCGCGGCGAGCCTGGGCCAGCTCGCCGAGCTGGTGGCCGCGGCGAAGCTCGCCGGCCGCCCGGCGCGGGTCCACCTCAAGATCGATACTGGCCTGGGCCGGGGCGGCGCCACCCAGGACGACTGGCCGGCGCTGCTGGAGGCCGCGGCGAAGGCGCAGGCTGACGGCACCATCGAGGTGGTCGGCGTGTGGAGCCACCTGGCCTGCGCGGACGAGCCCGACCACCCGAGCGTCGACCGCCAGCGGGCGGCCTTCCTCGACGCGCTCGCGCTGGCCGAACGCTCCGGCATCCGGCCGCGGTACCGGCACCTGGCCAACTCGGCCGCCACGCTCACCCGCCCGGACACGCACTTCGACCTGGTACGCCCGGGGATTGCGGTGTACGGCCTGACCCCGATCCCGGGTCGGCACTTCGGGCTGCGGCCGGCGATGACCGCCCGGGCCCGGGTATTGCTGACCAAGCGGGTGCCGGCCGGCTACGGCGTGTCGTACGGGCATACCTACATCACGACCAAGGAGACCACGCTCGCGCAGATCCCGCTCGGGTACGGCGATGGCATTCCGCGCGCCGCCTCCAACGTCGGCCCGATCCAGCTCGCCGGTGCGGTGCGGACGATCGCTGGCCGGGTCTGCATGGACCAGGTCGTGCTCGACTGCGGGGACGACCCGGTGGCGCCGGGGGACGTGGCGGTCCTGTTCGGCCCGGGCGACCACGGGGAGCCGACCGCGGACGACTGGGCGGCGGCCCTCGGCACGATCAACTACGAGATCGTGACCCGGTTCGGCAGCGCCCGCGTGCCGCGGGTCTACCTCCGGGGTGAGCGGTGAGCGGCTTACCCGCCCGCGCCGATTCGGGCGGGAAGCGGAGACGGGCCGGCACATCCCAGCGTGCCGGCCTGCTCGGGGCGGTCCTCGCCGCTGCGGGTGTGGTCGGCGGTATCGCCGCCGAGCGGGCGCTGATCCGCCGGAGCCGGCGGCGGGAACCGGACCCGTACGCGGCGGTGAAGTTCGGCCAGCAGCCGTACGACGAGGCCCTGACGGTGACCGCGCCGGACGGCACGGACCTGTACGTGGAGATCGTGGAGCCGGTGGACGGGGTCGAGCTGGACCTCGGCTTCGATCCGGGCCGGCCCGAGCCGGTGCTCGTCTTCGTCCACGGCTTCTGCCTGGACATGGGCACGTTCTACTTCCAGCGCGCCGAGCTGGCCCGCCGCGGGGAGTACCGGATGGTCTTCTACGACCAGCCGGGGCACGGCCGGTCCGGGCGGCTGGAGTCCGGCGAGTACGAGTTGCCGGCGCTGGGCGAGGCGCTGCGCGCGGTGCTCGACGCGACCGTGCCGAAGGGGCCGGTCGTGCTGATCGGGCACTCGATGGGCGGGATGACCATCATGGCCTTCGCCGAGCAGTACCCGGAGATGTTCGGCGACCGGGTCGTCGGCGTGGTGCTGATGGCCACCTCCGGCGGCCGGCCGGAACAGGTCAAGTTCGGCCTTCCGGCGATGGTCGGCAAGCTCGGGCAGCCGCTGCTGCCGCTGCTCAACGGGGTCACGCGGGTGACCGGCGGGGTGGTCGACCGGGCCCGGCTGGCCTCCTCCGACCTGGCCTGGCTGCTCACCCGGCGGTACGGGTTCGGCTCGCCGCGGCCCAGCCCGACCCTGGTGTCCTTCGTGGAGCAGATGAACTCGCACACCTCGACCGAGACCATCGCGCGGTACCTGCGCACGCTCTACACCCACGCGCGGTACCCTGCGCTGGTGGCGCTGCGCCACACGCCGGTCCTGGTGGTCTGCGGTGACCACGACATGATCACTCCGCTGGAGCACTCGGAGGAGATCTGCCGGCACCTGCCCGACGCCGAGCTGGTCGTCGTCCCGGGCAGCGGTCATGTGGTGATGCTGGAACACGCCGAGGAGGTCAACGCGGCGCTGTTCCGGTTCCTGGAGAAGATCGAATGACGCGCGGGTGGGCGGCGCTCGCCGCCGAGATCGCCGGCTGCGCGGCCTGCGCTGAGCTCGCCGCCGGCCGGCGGCGGGTCGTGGTCGGTGAGCCCGGCGCGAGCGGTCCGGTGGGTCGCGCGGCGGGCG
>JADGHA010000064.1 GCA_019689695.1 Micromonosporaceae bacterium
GCCCCCCGCGCGGGCCCGGGGGCCGGGGGGCGGGCGCGGCCCCGGCCGCCCCCCCCCCCCCGCGACTCCGGGTGCCGCGATCACAGGTCCGCCGCGGCCTCGTGCAGGATCGGCCACACCTCGACCGGGTCGTTGTCCGCCCAGGGCATCTCCGCCGCGATCTCGTACGCCCGTGCCTCGCTCTCCACGTCCACCAGGTAGAGGCTCGCCACGTACTCCTTGGTCTCCAGGTACGGGCCGTCGGTCACCGCCGGGGCACCGTCCTTGCGCCGGACCAGCCGGGCGGCCGCCGCGTCGGCCAGACCGTACGCGCCGAGCAGTTCACCGGTCTCCTGGTACTTCTTGTTCCAGGCGTCCTGCTTGGCGATCTCCTTCGGCCAGTCCTCGGCCGGGATCGAGTCCCACTTCTCCTGGTTGCCGTAGATCAGCATGAGGTACTTCATCTCGTTCACCCTTTCCGGTCGGCGCGCCCGATGTGGCGCTCTCACCCACCGGTCGGAGCACGGCCGCCGTCCTCGACATTCTCTCCGGCGGGAAATTTCTCGGCCTGGCTCGGCCCGCGGTCGCTCGTCCGCGCATCGGGTCGCGGCGCCGCGCATCGGGTCGCCGCGGCCGCCGTCGTCCCGACCGTCAGTCGGTGGCTCGCAGCCGCTCGCCGGCCCGCACCGGCGCGCTGATCCGGTTGCCGGGCGGCGCCAGCGGGCACTGCCAGGCCGGGTCGTAGCGGCACGAGGGGTGGTACAGGAAGTTGAGGTCGACGACGAGCCGGTCGGCCTGGCCGCCGAGGTCCGCCCCCTTCGCCGTGTCCAACAGGTAGCGCCCACCGCCGTAGCTGGCCTCGCCCGCCGTGCCGTCGCGCAGCGGCAGGAACAGCCCGCCGGCGTACTGGATGAGCCACCACACGTCGACGGTTTCGTTGATGGGCTCCGGCAGCGTGATCTGCCCGATCCGGCGGAGCCTTGTGGCACTTCGGTGGTCGGTGGGCAGCTCGATCTCCGCGGGCTCCGGTGCCGGCTGGACGGGCAGTTCGAACCGCAGGCTGGGGTCGTACGGCCAGTACGGCAGGCCGGTCTGGCGCAGCGGGTCGCCGGCTGGCAGCGGGCTCTGGGGATGGTGGCGGAACAGCTCGTCCCGGCCGGACCGCCACAGCGCGTGCCCGCCCTCCGGATCCTTGGCGGCCCGGACCGCGGCGTACAGCTCGCTGACCCGCCTGCGCCAGTCGGCCAGCTCGAGGCTCATGTCGCCGCCCGCAGCAGGTCGAGGACCTCGGCCCGCCGGTGCGGCCGGTCGTGGCTCTCGACGTACCAGTCGTAGTCTTCACTCACCAGGCTGGCGACCAGGTCGAGGTCGGGCGCGTCCGCCGGGGAACGCAGGTGGTACGGCGGAGGGTAGTAGGCATCGCCGAGGAAGATGACTCCGGCCGCGGGCACTCTGACCACAGTGGAGTCGGGACTGTGCCGGCCGCCTACGTGCTCCAGCTCGACGGTTGCACCGCCGATGTCGAGGGTGCGTGTCGTGACGAAGGTCTGCTCGGGCAGCACGATGTGGAAGTCCTGGAAGTTCCGAATGGCCCTGGCGCGGGCCTGGAAGCTTGGCACGAGCAGGTGGTCGCGCTCCATCTCGGCCCGCAGGTAGTCGTGGCTCCACGGCTTCGCCGCCTCCGCGGCGAGGAACTGTCCACAGAGGTCATGTGCGATCACCGGGATGTCCCAGGCACAGGCGCCCCAGGTGTGGTCCCAGTGGTAGTGGGTGTAGACGATGGCGGCCGGCGACGGCAGGCCCTCGGCGTCCATCGCGGCCTTGATCTTGCGCGCCAGGTCGGGACTCTGGCCGGCGTCAACGAGCAGGCTGCTGTCGTCGCCGACCACGATCCCGACGGCGGCCTGGACCCGGGCGGGATCCGGATGCGAAGGCCACAGCCAGACGTGGTCGGTTACCTGGATCAACTCTGCTGGCATGCGTCCCCTATGCTCCGTGTGCCGCCGCTCAGCCTACGGTCGGGCGCGGTCGCCGGCTCATCCGCCTATCCGGGTTACCCGAGAATGGCGCCTCGACGGCCTCGAACGGCGGTAGGCGGGCGGCTCGCAGCGGTTTGCCGGGGTGCCGCTACATGACTATAATCCTGGTCATGACAACCATCCCGTTGGCTGATGCGAAGGCGCGGCTGTCCGCTGTCCTCGACGAGGTCCGTGACACCCACGAACGCGTCGTGATCACCCGCAACGGGCGGCCGGAGGCGGTGCTGATGGCCGTGTCAGACCTGCAGGCGCTGGAGGAGACCCTGGATCTGCTGTCCACGCCTGGCGCGCTAGAGCAGATCCGTGAGGCTGAGGCCGATATCGCCGCAGGCAAGGCGATCGACGCCACTGAACTGCGCCGCCAGCTGGCCGCCCGCGCCAAGCGGGAGCAGCGTGCCTGACGAGGAGCCTTACAAGCTGTCGCTCGCGCCGGCCGCACGACGGGCCTTGACCGAGCAGCCACCGATCGGCCTGCCCATGGCGGTGGCCGCTGCCGTGGGCGAGTTCATCACTGGACCGCTGCTGGCGCGGCCTTACGTCGTAGGCAAGCCGTTGACCAACGAGCTGGCCGCGTACCACTCGGCTCGGCGCGGCGCCTACCGCGTCGTGTACCGCATCGACGAGAAGACCAATACCGTGCATGTGGTGCGCATCGACCACCGCGCAGACGTTTACCACTCGTAGTCGCACCAGGCGGCAACATCTCGGCTCAGTAGCCGGGAAAGACCCGGCGGAGCAGGTCGAGGTCGGCGGCACCGGTCGTGCTGACGCCTTCCGGCGTGTGCCGAGGCGACAGCCGGCCGGCCACCAGGCGCAGCCAGGCCTCTGCGGGGAGGCTGAGCGTGCCGTCGGGCTCATCCGGGACGTCCGGGTCGGCGGTGATCCGATCGCCGAGGCGGAGCGCGAAGACCATGTCCGGCGCGGTGGTG
The DNA here is from genome assembly GCA_019689695.1 of Micromonosporaceae bacterium. Lineage (GTDB taxonomy): Bacteria > Actinomycetota > Actinomycetes > Mycobacteriales > Micromonosporaceae > JADGHA01. The sequence continues at coordinate 2,948 of JADGHA010000064.1, forward strand.
GTGACCCGGATCACCGCGTGCGCGCCGCCCAGCCGCTCAGGCTTGCTGAGCCAGCCGAGCCGGTCGCCGGTGCCTTTCATGAGCGGTCCGGTGGCCTCCGGCGCGAGCGTGGCGCGCTCGTCGAAACCGACATGCACGTCCCACGAGTGCAAGGCGAACTCGCTCAGCCGCAGCCGCGTCGCCGTCGCCACATTGACCGGAGCAGGCAGAAAGCTCAGCTTGATGCGCAGGTTGGCGCGCGTGCCGGCGTCCATGGACTCGTACTGCTCGAGGAGCACCTGGTTCGCCCGGAGGAACCCGTCGGCGCGTTCCCTGCGGGACATGGCGTCCCAGCGCGCCCAGACGGTCCGGTTGAAGTCGCGGTCCGGGGGCTGCTTGCCGTCGAGCGCTGCCTGGACGATGGCGCGGTTGATCTCGGCTCCGCTGCCGAGGTGGCCGAGCACCTGCGAGATGTCCCATTCGGAGGCTCCCGAGGGGCGGGCGAGGTCGGCGTCGGTGAGCCGCGACACCAGCGCGGCGAGGCGGTCGTGGCCGGTACGCAGGGCCGAGATGTTCGTGTCGGCGTCGGTCATCCCAGCAGGCTCCATCGACTGTCGACGTCACGAAGCACCGCCGCCGGTGCACGCCACCGTCGGCGGTTCGGTCACGACTGACGTTAGCAGCGGTATCCGCGCCTACGCAGGCTTTCCGATCGAGGGAAGATGATGTGCCGCCTCCCGGTTGCAGCGGGTATGAGCGAGACATCCGAGCGCGGCAGCGTACGCGTCGAGCGGGGCCACAAGCGGGTCCGCACGTACCTCAACGGCGAACTGGTGGCCGATACCATCCGGCCGCTGCTGGTCTGGGAAAACCCGCACTATCCGGCCTACTACATCCAGACCGCGGACGTGCGCGCGCGGCTCGTGCCGACCGGCGAGACGGACCACTCGCCCAGTCGCGGCACGGCCGAGGTGCTCGATGTGGTGACCGCTGCCGGGACTGCGGCGAAGGCTGCCCGCCGCTACACCGAGTCGCCGTTCGAGCAGCTGCGTGACGCGGTACGGCTGGAGTGGGGCGCGATGACGGAGTGGTTCGAGGAGGACGAGCCGGTCTACACCCACCCGCGCAACCCGTACACGCGGGTCGACATTCTGGCCAGCAGCAGGCACATCCGGGTGGAGCTGGACGGCGTGACCGTGGCGGAGTCCCGCTCGCCGCGCATCCTGTACGAGACCTACCTGCCGCCGCGCTACTACCTGCCCATCACCGACGTGCGCCAGGACCTGTTGCGCCCGTCCGACACCCAGACCCACTGCCCGTACAAGGGCACCGCCAGCTACTGGTCGGTGGAGGTGAACGGGCGCACGTACGAGGACCTGGTGTGGATCTACCGGACCCCGCTGCCGGAGAGTCAGAAGATCGCCGGTCTGGCCTGCTTCTACAACGAGAAGGTCGACCTGTACGTGGACGGAGTGCTACAGCCGAAGTAGGGACAACCCCCGCACCAAGAGAGGTGCTAGCAGGCTGTCCAGCCTGTGCGGCGTTCAACAGGCTGGATGCATGCCGACGCTCACCACACACCGCAGCGACTATGCCGAACTGTCCAAGTTAGTCATTGCCGCTGGCCTGCTGGAACGGCGGCCGGGCTACTACGCTGCCCGGATCGGCGTGATCGGTGGGCTGTTCGCCGCGGGGTGGTGGGCGTTTGCCGCTCTGGGTGACTCGTGGGCGCAGATCGCGGTGGCAGCCTGGCTCGCCGTTGTGTTCGCGCAGGTGGCTCTGGTCGCGCACGACATCGCGCATCGGCAGGTGTTCCGCTCCCGGTCGCGCAGCGCGCTCGCCGGTCGGCTCGCGGGCAACCTCGGCATCGGCATGAGCTACGGGTGGTGGACGGACAAGCATACCCGCCACCACGCGAACCCCAACCACGAGGAGCTGGACCCGGACGTCGCGCCGGAGATCCTGGTCTGGTCGGCCGAGCAGGCGAGGGCGAGCCGGGGCCTGGCCAGGTTCGTCGGCCGGTGGCAGGCGCCACTGTTCTTCCCCCTGCTCACGCTGGAGGGGTTCAACCTGCACGTGTCCAGCGTCCGGGCCTTGTGCCGGCCGGGTCTGACGAAGCGGTGGCTGGAGTCGGCGTTGCTGTTTGTCCACTTCGCCGGCTATCTCAGTGCCCTGCTGATGGTGTTGTCACCGGCGAAGGCGCTGGTCTTTCTCGTCGTCCACCAGGGACTGTTCGGTGTCTATCTTGGCTGTACGTTCGCGCCGAACCACAAGGGAATGCCGACACTGACCGGGGACGACCGGCCGGACTTCCTGCGGCGGCAGGTGCTCACCTCGCGCAATGTGCGGGGTGGGCGGGTCATCGACATCGTGCTCGGCGGGCTCAATTACCAGATCGAGCACCACCTCTTCCCGAGCATGCCGACGCCTAACCTGCGCCGTGCGCAGCCGATCGTGCGCGCGTACTGCCGGCGGCGCGGGATCGGGTACGAGGAGACAGGGTTGTTCGCGTCGTACGCGATCGCGCTGCGGCACCTGCACCGGGTAGGCGCCCCGCTGCGGGCCACCCGGCAGGCGTGACCCTGCCAGTTCCGGGAAATGCAGGTCTGGGATTTCTCAGACCTGCATTTCCCGGATATCCACCGGCGTCACATGTTGATCATGTGGCCGGCCAGGCCGTGGATCGCCTCCTTGACCGCCTCGCCGAGCGTCGGGTGGGCGTGCACGTTGCGGGCCACCTCGTGCACGGTCAGGTCCCACTGCTGGGCCAGGGTCAGCTCGGGCAGCAGCTCGGTGACGTCCGGGCCGATGAGGTGGGCGCCGAGCAGCTCGCCGTACCGCGCGTCGCTGAGGATCTTCACGAAGCCGGCGGTGTCGCCCAGGCCGTTCGACTTGCCGTTCGCGGTGAACGGGAACTTCGCCACCCGCACGTCGTGGCCGAGCTCGCGGGCCTGCGCCTCGGTCAGGCCGAAGCTGGCGATCTGCGGCTGGCAGTAGGTGCACCGGGGGATCATCCGGTAGTCCAGCTCCATGGTCTCCGCACCGCCGATCGTCTCCGCCGCGACGATGCCCATCGCCTCGGCCGTGTGCGCCAGCATCAGCTTCGCGGTCACGTCGCCGATCGCGAAGATGTGCGGCACGCTGGTCCGGCACCGGCCGTCGACATCGATCGCGCCGCGGTCGGTCAGCCGTACGCCGGTGTTCTCCAGGCCGTACCCGCTGACCCGCGGCTGGAACCCGATGGCCTGCATGACCTTCTCCGCCTCGAGGGTCTGCTCCTGGCCGTTCCGGGACACCGTCACCCGTACCCCGTCCGCGGTCTCCGCAATGGACTGCACCCGGGTCGAGGTGTGCACGTCGATGCCGAGGCGCCGGTAGCGGCGGGCGAGCTCGGCGGAGATCTCCTCGTCCTCGGTCGGCACCATCCGGTCGAGGAACTCCACAATGGTCACTTTGACGCCGTAGTTGTGCAGCACGTAGGCGAACTCCACACCGATCGCGCCGGCGCCGGCGATGATGATGCTCCGGGGCAGCTTCTCGCTGAGGATCTGCTCCTCGTAGGTGACCACTCGCTCGCTGACCGCCGTGCCGGGCAGTAGCCGGGTGGTCGCGCCGGTGGCGATGATGCAGTTGTCGAAGGTGATTCGCTCGCCGCCGACGTCCAGGGTGTGCGGATCGACAAAGGTGCCCCTGGCGTCGTACTGCCTGATGTTGTTCTTCTTCATCAGGTAGTGGACGCCGCGGACCCGGCCGTCGGCAACCTTGCGGCTGCGCGCGTACGCCGCGCCGTAGTCGAAGCTGAGCGAGCCCTCCACATGGATACCGAAGGTCTTCGCCTCCTGGCTGAATATGTGCGCCAGCTCGGCGTTGCGCAGCAGCGCCTTGGACGGGATGCACCCGACGTTGAGGCACACCCCGCCCCAATAGCGTTCCTCGACCACCGCCACGCTCTTGCCGAGCTGGGCGGCCCGGACGGCGGCGGTGTAGCCACCCGGGCCGGCACCCAGAACGACGACGTCAAAATGTGTTGGCATAACCCCGATCAAACGCCCTGCGGCGGGCGGTCGCCAGTCAGCTGGCGGTACATGTGGGCCCGGGCACGCTGTTCGTCCCGTTCCACACCCCGATGAAGCCGAAGCTGGTGCTCGCCCCGGCGGCCAGGTTGCCGTTGTAGCTGACGTTCCGGGCGGCGACGGTGGCTCCCGAGTAGGTCGCCGAGCAGCCGCCAGTGCCGGGCGTCGGGCTCGCGGACGGGCTGGTCGGGCTCGCGGGCGGGCTGGCGGACGGCGAGCCGGTCGGTCCGCCGGGGAAGATCACGTCGCTGCACCAGTAGTACGTTTGATCGGCGTGGGACGCCTTCCAGTTGACGAAGACGGCGTGCCGTCCCGTGCGTCCCGGGGCGCTCACCTGGATGCTGGTGGTCACGCCGCTCAGCACCGGGTCGCTTTCCCGCGTACCCACACCCGGCGCGATCCGTCCGGTATCGGCCCGCAATTCCAGATCGGCCCAGCGCAGCGGCTGGGTGAGCGGGTCGTCGCCCGGACGGGTGACGTAGACCCGGTAGAAGTCGGCGCCGTGCAGCGCCAGGTCGTGCACCTTCACGGTGAAGGTGTTGCTCACCGGCTGGGCCCCGTTCCAGTTCCACATCGCGTTCGGATCGGCCTGCCGGGCGTGCCAGCACATCGGGTTTTGGGTGGCCATGGCCGGGTTCTGGGAGTCGTTGCCGCAGACCTTCCAGCACCGGTAGTTGCGGGACGGAGGGTCGATTGTGGAGCCGTGGACCGCGGCGCCGTCGGCCAGCGCCGTGGCGAGCAGCACGGTGGCGGTGGCCGCGACGGCGAGGACGCGGGTCAGCGGCCGGCGGGGTGAGGGGGTCGTAGTGCGGTCACGGCAGAGACGGTCACACATCTCATCCACGTCTGCCTATAGCTTGGGGGCGCAACAAAGTACCGGGCGGCATGCGGGCCGCCTTGGTCCGCCGACCGCCGCGCTGCTGCCCTACCTGCGTCGGGCGAAGGACCTCATGGACCGGGCGTACGGCGAGGAGCTGGACCTCGCCGCGATCGCCCGCCAGGCGGGCTGCTCCCGCTACCACTTCCTGCGGTCGTTCCGCGCCGCGTACGGCGAGACGCCCGGCCGGTATCTCACCGAGCGTCGCATCGAGCGGGCCAAGGAGCTGCTGCGTGCCACCAACCTGACGGTCACCGAGATCTGCTGCCTGGTCGGCTTCTCCAGCCTCGGATCGTTCAGCGCCCGCTTCTCCGAACTGGTCGGAGTGTCCCCGACCGCATACCGGGCCGAGTCGGTACGGGCGGGCGGCCCGCCGCCGATCCCCGGCTGCTTCGTCTTCATGCTGACCCGGCCGAAGGTCCGCAATTCTGAAGAAGCCCGCGAGACCAGCCGCGACTAGGGTCGAAGCCATGATCACTCGGCTGTCACACGCAACTGTGTATGTGCTCGACCAGGACGAGGCGAAGGCCTTCTACACCGAGAAGCTCGGCTTCGAGGTCCGCGACGACGTACGCATGGACGGGTTCCGCTGGCTCACCGTGGGCCCGAAGGACCAGCCCGACATGCGCATCATCCTGATGCAGATCGCCAGCGGGTCAACCACCAGCGACGAGGACGCCAAGCAGCTGCGGGCGCTCGTGTCGAAGGGTGCGATCGGGATCGGGGTGTTGCACGCCGACGATTGCCGGGCCACGTTCAAGGAGCTGTCGGCCCGGGGCGTCGAGTTCCTCCAGGAGCCGGCCGAGCGGCCGTACGGGGTGGAGGCGGTGTTCCGGGACAACTCCGGCAACTGGTTCAGCCTGACCGAGACATACGGGTAAGTTTGGAGCTCGTGGAGACGGTCAAGCTCCCCGGCAACGGGTTGATGCCGTTGCTCGGATTCGGCACCTGGCAGATCAGCGGCCGGCCGGCGTACGAGGCGGTCAGGCACGCCCTGGCCGTCGGCTACCGGCACATCGACACGGCCACCATGTACGGCAACGAGGAGCAGGTCGGCCGGGCGCTGCGGGACAGCGGGGTGCCGCGCGGGGAGGTCTTCGTCACCACGAAGCTACCGCCCAGCCGGGCCCGCCAAGCCCGGCGCACCATCGAGGAGAGCCTGCGGGCCCTCGGCACCGACCACGTCGACCTCTGGCTGATCCACTGGCCGCCCGACGGCCAGGCCAGCCCGGACACCTGGCGCGAGCTGCTCGCGATCCGGGACGAGGGCCTGGCCCGGGCGGTCGGCGTGAGCAACTACAGCACCGGGCAGCTGGACGAGCTGATTGAGGCGACCGGCGAGGCCCCGGCGGTGAACCAGATCCGGTGGAGCCCGCCGCTCTACGACGCCGCGACCGTCCGGGAGCACCGCGAACGGGGCGTGGTGCTGGAGGGGTACAGCCCGTTCCGCGCCGGCAACCTGCGCGACCCGGTGCTGACCGAGATCGCGGCGGCGCACGGGGTGACCCCGGCCCAGGTGGTGCTGCGCTGGCACCTGGAGCACGGCATCGTGGCGATCCCGAAGTCGGCCACGCCGCAGCGGATCGAGTCCAACTTCGACGTCTTCGGGTTCACCCTCACCCCGGACGAGGTGGCCCGGATCGACGCGCTGGGGTCTGCCTAGCGTGGGCCCGGGGTAACCAGCGTGGGCCGGATAAAGGTGGGCACGGCGTCCTGGACGGACCGGACCCTGCTCGCCTCCGGCTGGTATCCGAGCACGGCGAACACGGCGGAGAAGCGGCTGGCCTACTACGCCAGGCACTTCCCACTGGTCGAAGTGGACGCGACCTACTACGCCCCGCCGAGCGAGGACACCGCACGCCTGTGGGCGCAGCGCACCCCGGCCGACTTCACCTTCAACATCAAGGCGTTCAGCCTGCTGACCGGGCACCCGACGAAGGTGTCCGCGCTGCCGAAGGACCTGCGGCCGGAGACGGACAAGAGGAACATCTACCCGCAGGCGCTGTCCGCCCAGGCGTACGAGGACCTGTGGAGCCGCTTCCTGTCCGCATTGGACCCGCTGGTCGAGGCGGGCAAGCTCGGCCTCATCCTGTTCCAGTTTCCACCCTGGTTCACCATTCGGTACGCCAACAAGCAGTACATCCTGGAGGTGGCCGCCCGCTGTCGTCCCCTTCCGATCGCCGTTGAGCTGCGTCACGAGTCGTGGTTCGCCGGCGACAACCAGCGGGAGACGCTGGACTTCCTGCGCCAGCACCACCTGCCGTACGTCTGTGTCGACATGCCGCAGGGCCACAAGTCCTCGGTTCCACCGGTGGTGGCGGCCACGTCGGACCTGGCGGTGGTGCGGTTCCACGGGCACAGCGACAAGTGGACAAGCAAGGACATCCACGAGAAGTTCGGCTACCTCTACAGCGAGCAGGAGCTCGCACAGTGGGCGCCGAGGTTGCGCGCGCTGGCCGACCAGACCGAGCAGACGCACGTGCTGATGAACAACTGCTATTCGGACTACGCCCAGCGCAACGCCGAACAGCTCATCGAGCTGCTCGACAACGACTGAGCTCGCCCGCCTGAAGCACATTGAGGTAGGTGCCGCGCGCCCGGCCGAGCAGCCGCCGCCGGGCGCCGGGGGAGAGCCGGCCCTGGTATGCGCTGACGTCCGTGTGCCCGGTCGGCGGTTAGGCTCGGCCAGGCCGGGTAGCCAAGCAGCATGGTCGAGCTGGTTGAGGAGTCGCGGTACCGGTTCCGGATCGACCGGCATGGCGCGATGCGGGTGCCGGGGGTGGTGTTCGCGTCCCGCGCCCTGCTGCCCGATGTGACCGCCGACAAGGCGCTGGACCAGGTGGCCAACGTGGCCACCCTGCCCGGCGTGGTCGCCGCCTCGTATGCAATGCCCGATGTGCACTGGGGTTACGGGTTCCCGATCGGCGGGGTGGCGGCGACCGACGTGGCCGCCGGGGGCGCCGTCTCCCCGGGCGGCGTGGGGTTCGACATCTCCTGCGGGGTGCGCCTGCTCGCCGCCGACATCGACCGCTCCCGGCTGGCGCCGTCGCTGGATGCGTTGATGGACGGTCTCTCCGAGGCGGTGCCGCGCGGGATGGGACGCGGCGCGGTGTGGCGGCTGTCCGGCCGTGGCCAGCTCGGTGACGTGCTCGCCGGCGGCGCCCGGTACGCGGTCGAGCAGGGCTACGGGGTCAGCCGCGACCTGGACCGCAGCGAGGACCACGGCGTCTTCGCCGACGCCGACCCCGGGCAGGTCAGCGAGCAGGCCGAGGACCGCGGCCTCGGGCAGGTCGGCAGCCTCGGCTCGGGCAACCACTTCCTGGAGGTGCAGGCGGTCGAGGAGGTGCACGACGAGCGGGTCGCGGCCGCGTTCGGGCTGTGGGCCGGGCAGGTCTGCGTGATGATCCACTGTGGATCCCGCGGGTTGGGCCACCAGATCTGCACCGACCACGTACGGGCCATGGGGAAGGTGATGGCCCGCTACGGCATCGAGGTGCCTGACCGGCAGCTGGCCTGCGCTCCGGTCTCGTCGTCGGAGGGGCGCGCGTACCTGCAGGCCATGGCCGCGGCCGCGAACTACGCGCACGCCAACCGGCAGGTGCTGGGCGAGGCGGTCCGGCGCGTCTTCGAGCGGGTCGCCCACGCCGGCCTCGACCTCGTCTACGACGTGTCGCACAACCTGGCCAAGGTGGAGACGCACCAGGTGGATGGCGAGCAGCGGCAGCTGTGCGTCCACCGCAAGGGGGCCACCCGGTCGCTGCCGCCCGGGCATCCAGACCTGCCCGGCGACCTGCGGGAGGTGGGGCAGCCGGTGATGATCCCCGGCTCGATGGGCACCTCGTCGTTCGTGTTGACCGGAGTGCCCGGCGCGCCGGCCTTCGCCTCGACCTGCCACGGCGCCGGCCGGGCGCAGAGCCGTCACCAGGCGGCCCGGTCGGTGCGGGGTCAGGACCTGCGGCGGCGGCTGGCGTCGTCCGGCATCGCGGTCCGCGGCGCCTCCAGGCGTGGGCTGGCCGAGGAGACGCCGGAGGCGTACAAGGATGTCGCGCAGGTGGTGGAGGCGGCCGAGGGCGGTGGCCTGTGCCGGCGGGTGGCGCGGCTGGTCCCGATCGGCGTGGTCAAAGGCTGATCTCAGACGTCCAAGGTGACCGAGCAGGACCAACCGGTCGCGTCCGCGGTGAATCGCAGCTCGTGCAGCGAGACCGCCTTCGGCGCGGCGCCGGTCACCTCCACCGCGTCCGGGCTGGCCATCTCCAGCCGTACGCGTAACTCGTCGTCCATAGTAGAGACATCGGCGTGCCGGGGGACCTGCCCGGTGACGTCGACCAGGTAGATGACCCGGTCCAGCACCGCGACGAGCATGTCTTCGTCCGGGCCGGGCGGGATCCGGAAGTCCTCGGCCGCGGTCGCCGGCGCGCCGGAGGCGTCGGCGAAGGTCTCGACCAGCCCGGCGACTGCCTGGGCAATGCAGCCCTCGCGGGTCGGTGCCCAGGCCTCGACCCGCGCGTCCGCCGTGTGCGGCATGCTGCGGTGCCCGGCCGGTCGACTACCCATTTCGTACCCCGCGGTCCCTACTTGAGATGGGCGTAGAGCTCGGGGCGGCGGCGCAGCAGGTCGGCGAAGCGGGTCGCGGCATGCCCGGTCAGCCGTGGCACGGTGTCGCTGACCGCCGCCAGCTCGCCCGCCGCGATCGCCAGATAGGTGGTGACCCAGCCGGTCACCTCCCAGTCCGGCGCGCGGTCGTGCGCGCGGGACGCGTACGCCTCGTGCTCGGTTTCGGCGTGGTAGCTGATGGTGCGGCCGGTGGCGTGGCTCAGCTCCTCGGCCATCTGGGCCAGCGTCAACGCCTGTGGCCCGGTCACGTCGTACACCTGCCCGTCGTGGTCCGCGCCGCCGGCGCACAGGATCTCGGCGGCGACCTCGGCGACGTCGTCGCGGGCGACCACGGACACCGCACCGTCCCCGGCCGGGCCGCGGATCACCCGGTCCGGGCCGACCATCAGGGGGATGAAGTCGGCGTAGAGCGAATCCCGCAGGAAGGTGAAGCGCGGGATGTGCCGGCGGATGTGCTCTTCGGTCGCCCAGTGGTCGCGGGCGTAGGTGAACGTGGCATCCTGCCGGGCGCCGAGGAAGGACAGGTAGACCATCCGCTGTACGCCGGCCTCGGCGGCCACTTCCACCACGTTGCGATGCTGGGCCACGCGGTCGGGGGCCTCCGCGCCGGAGACGAAGAAGACGGTGTCGACGCCGTCGAAGGCGTGCCGCAGGGCGTCCCGGTCGTGGTAGCTCGCCCGGACCACCTCCGCGCCGGACACCGCCGGGGCGCGACCGGGGTCACGGACGGCCAGGCGCTGCGGCACATGGGCGTCGGCCAGCCGCCGGGCGACCCGGCCGCCGACGTGACCGGTCGCGCCGGTCACCGCAATAGGCACGAAACATACTCTATCCGGCGTACGGCCGCCGGTGTGCCGGCTCGCGCCGGCCCGCGGCAGGGTTCGGGGCGGCTCGCGGCCGGGTCCGGGGCGGCTCGCGGGCGACAATCTCGTGTCCGGTCTTCTGCGCGCCGTCGCGGCGTGGTACTCCTTATCGCCGTGGGCCAGCACACCGTCATCGATCGTTGTCCATGTTGTGGCTACCGGACCGGATGCACCACGTGTCCCGTCTGC
>JADGHA010000065.1 GCA_019689695.1 Micromonosporaceae bacterium
CGGCAATTTTTTGCGGGGGGGGGGGGCGGGGGGGGGGGGGGGCGGGTGGGGCCCCCCCCGCCCCGGCTGACCGCGCCTGGTCGTGGGTGCCAGCACCCGAGCGAGCAGGCTCCGGTCGAGCAGACATCTCGTGGTTCTCCGACCCGGGGACCACTGTGACCAACCCGCGCGACACACCCGACCGCGGGGGTCGAAGGGAAAGCGGGCGGCAGCCCGAGACGAACAGCGGCATCGCGAGAGAAGGAAACTGAGGCCACCATGGCGGGACAGAAGATCCGCATCCGGCTCAAGGCCTACGACCACGAGGTCGTCGACTCCTCGGCTCGGAAGATCGTGGAGACGGTGACCCGGACCGGGGCGCAGGTCGCGGGACCGGTGCCGCTGCCGACGGAGATCAACCGCTACTGCGTGATCCGTTCGCCGCACAAGTACAAGGACTCCCGCGAGCACTTCGAGATGCGTACGCACAAGCGACTGATCGACATCATCGACCCGACCCCGAAGACGGTCGACTCGCTCATGCGCCTCGATTTGCCGGCCGGCGTCGACATCGAGATCAAGCTGTAGGGACCGGACGATGGACAGGCAAGTGAAGGGGATCCTGGGCACCAAGCTCGGCATGACCCAGGTCTGGGACAACAACCGCGTTGTCCCGGTGACCGTGGTGCAGGCCGGGCCGTGCGTGGTCACCCAGGTCCGCACGGTGGACAAGGACGGTTACTCCGCGGTCCAGCTGGGCTACGGGGCGATCGACCCACGCAAGGTCAACAAGCCGGAGGCCGGCCACTTCGCAAAGTCCGGTGTGGCGCCGCGGCGGCACCTGGTGGAGCTGCGCACCACGGACGCCAGCGAGTACACCCTCGGCCAGGAGGTGACCGTCGACACGTTCCAGGCGGGCACCCTGGTCGACGTCACGGCGAGGACCAAGGGCAAGGGCTTCGCCGGCGTGATGAAGCGGCACGGGTTCCGCGGCCTGGGCGCCGGCCACGGTGTCGAGCGCAAGCACCGCTCCCCGGGCTCCATCGGCGGCTGCGCCACGCCGGGCCGGGTGTTCAAGGGCGTACGCATGGCCGGCCGGATGGGCGGTGTGCGCTACACCCAGCAGAACCTGGTCGTCCAGGCGGTTGACCCGGAGAACAACCTGCTTCTGGTCAGAGGCGCGGTCCCGGGGCCGAAGGGCGGGCTGGTGCTGGTGCGCACCGCAGCGAAGGTCGCGACGTTGCCGGAGGGTGGTGCGTGATGGCCACAGTGGACGTGATCGGGGCCGACGGGGCGGCGACCGGCACGGTCGAACTGCCCGACGAGGTCTTCGACGTGCAGGCGAACATCCCGCTGATGCACCAGGTGGTGGTGGCCCAGCTGGCCGCGGCGCGGCAGGGCACCCACAAGACCAAGACCCGCGGCGAGGTCCGCGGTGGCGGCAAGAAGCCGTACAAGCAGAAGGGCACCGGCCGGGCCCGGCAGGGCTCCACCCGGGCCCCGCAGTTCACCGGTGGCGGCGTGGTGCACGGGCCGGTCCCGCGCAACTACAGCCAGCGGACCCCGAAGAAGATGAAGGTGGCCGCGCTCCGCGGCGCCCTCTCCGACCGGGCGCGCAGCGGCCAGCTGCACGTCGTGGAGACGTTCGTGACCGGCGAGAAGCCGTCCACGAAGGCGGCGATCGCCGCGCTGCGCAAGGTGACCCAGGCCCGCAAGGTCCTGGTGGTGCTCGCCCACGACGACGAGCTGAACTGGCTCTCGCTGCGCAACGAGCCGAGCGTGCACCTGCTGGACTCGGGCCAGCTCAACACGTACGACGTGCTCGACGCCGACGACGTGGTCTTCACCCGGGACGCCCTGGACGAGTTTCTGGGCGTCAAGGCCGGCGCAACCGAAGGGGAGGCGGAGTAATGGCCACCATCGCCGATCCGCGCGACATCATCATCGCGCCGGTGGTCTCGGAGAAGAGCTACAGCGAGCTCAACCGCAACTGGTACACCTTCCTGGTCCACCCGGACGCGAACAAGACCCAGATCAAGATCGCCATCCAGCAGATCTTCGGGGTGCGGGTGCTCACCGTGAACACCCTCAACCGGGAGGGCAAGCGCAAGCGCACCCGGACCGGCTGGGGCAAGCGGAAGAACACCAAGCGCGCGATCGTCAAGCTCGCCGAGGGTGACCGGATCGACGCCTTCGGCGGCCCGGTGAGCTGAGGGGTAATCGACTATGCCTATCCGTAAGTACAAGCCGACGACGCCCGGCCGCCGTGGCGCGAGCGTGGCCGACTTCGCCGAGATCACCCGGTCCGAGCCGGAGAAGACCCTGCTCCGCCCGCTGCCCAAGAAGGGCGGCCGGAACGTGCACGGCAAGATCACCGCACGGCACCAGGGCGGCGGCCACAAGCGCCAGTACCGGTTGATCGACTTCAAGCGGGTCGACAAGGACGGCGTGCCGGCGAAGGTGGCGCACATCGAGTACGACCCGAACCGGACCGCGCGGATCGCGCTGCTGCACTATGTGGACGGCGAGAAGCGCTACATCATTGCGCCGAAGGACCTCAAGCAGGGGGACCGGGTCGAGTCGGGGCCGAACGCGGACATCAAGCCGGGCAACAACCTGCCGCTGCGCAACATCCCGGTCGGCACCACGATCCACAACGTGGAGCTGCGCCCGGGCGGCGGTGCCAAGCTGGCCCGCTCGGCCGGCGTGGGCATCCAGCTGCTCGGCCGGGAGGGCAACTACGCCACCCTGCGCATGCCGTCGGGTGAGATCCGCCGGGTGGAGGTCCGTTGCCGGGCCACCGTCGGTGAGATCGGCAACGCGGACCAGTCCAACATCAGCTGGGGCAAGGCCGGCCGGATGCGGTGGAAGGGCAAGCGCCCCTCGGTCCGCGGCGTGGCCATGAACCCGATCGACCACCCGCACGGCGGTGGCGAGGGCAAGACCTCCGGCGGGCGTCACCCGGTGAACCCGAAGGGCAAGCCCGAGGGCCGCACCCGCCGCAAGGGCCAGCCGAGCGACCGGCTCATCGTCCGGCGCCGTCATGCCAACCGGAAGCGCGGCTAAGGGGAGTACTGACAGATGCCACGCAGCCTGAAGAAGGGTCCGTTCGTCGACGACCACCTGATGAAGAAGGTGGTGGCGCAGAACGAGCGGAACACCAAGAACGTGATCAAGACCTGGTCGCGGCGGTCGACCATCGTGCCGGAGATGATCGGGCACACGATCGCCGTGCACGACGGGCGCAAGCACGTGCCGGTGTTCATCACCGAGGCGATGGTCGGGCACAAGCTCGGCGAGTTCGCGATGACCCGCACGTTCAAGGGTCACGAGAAGGACGACCGGAAGAGCCGGCGGCGGTAAGCGGACGAGAAGGATCGAGGGGTTGGTGTGAGCGCGAGGAGTCGGCTTGCGAGCCCCGCAGTCGTGAACGAAGGGTTTTTCTGCGATGCCAACTAGGGGCGACGCGCCAGCGCTCCCGGGTGCCCGGGCGGTTGCGCGGTACGTGCGGATCTCGCCGACCAAGGCGCGCCGCATGGTCAACCTGGTCCGCGGCCTGCCCGCCCAGGAGGCCCTCACGGTGCTGCAGTTCGCACCGCAGGCGGCGAGTGAACAGGTCTACAAGGTGCTTGCCAGCGCGATCGCCAACGCCGAGAACAACGAGCGGCTGGACCCGGACGCGCTGCTGGTCAGCGAGGCGTACGTCGACGAGGGCCCGACGCTGAAGCGGTACCGGCCGCGGGCGCAGGGCCGGGCGTACCGGATCAACAAGCGGACCTGCCACATCACCATCGCGGTGGAGGCCGTCCAGGTCTCGCCGCAGGCGCGGCGGGCGGTCCGGGCGGCGGCCGCGAAGAAGGCCGCGCCGGCGACGAAGAAGGCCGCGCCGGCGAAGACCGTGCCGGGGCGGAAGGCGGCCACCGCGGCCGCCACCGAGCCGGCGCAGGCCGAGGCCGCGGCGGTGGCCGCGCCGGAGGAGGCGGCGAAGAAGGCCGCGGCCGCGGTCGAGCCGGCCGAGAGCGCGGCGACCGAAGCCAAGGCGACCAAGGCGCCGGCGAAGAAGGCGGCGAAGAAGGCTGCGGCGGCCGGGACCGCCGCTGACGGTGAAGGCGAGGGTGCCGAGTAATGGGTCAGAAGGTTCACCCGCACGGGTTCCGGCTCGGCATCTCGACCGACTGGAAGTCCCGCTGGTACGCCGACAAGCTCTACAAGGACTACATCGCCGAGGACGTCAAGATCCGGCGGATGATGGCCAAGGGGCTGGAGCGCGCCGGCATCTCCAAGGTGGACATCGAGCGCACCCGGGACCGGGTACGCGTGGACATCCACACCGCCCGGCCGGGCATCGTGATCGGCCGCAAGGGCGCCGAGGCGGACCGGATCCGCGGCGAGTTGGAGAAGCTGACCGGCAAGCAGGTGCAGCTGAACATCCTCGAGGTGAAGAGCCCCGAGTCGGACGCGCAGCTGGTTGCCCAGGGCGTCGCCGAGCAGCTCTCCTCGCGGGTCAGCTTCCGCCGGGCGATGCGCAAGGCCATGCAGTCGGCGATGAAGAACCCGCTGGTGCGGGGCATCCGGGTGCAGGTCTCCGGCCGCCTGGGCGGTGCGGAGATGAGCCGCACCGAGTTCTACCGCGAGGGCCGGGTGCCACTGCACACGCTGCGCGCCAACATCGAGTACGGCTTCTTCGAGGCCCGCACGACGTTCGGCCGGATCGGTGTGAAGGTCTGGATCTACAAGGGGGACGCGGTCCCCGGCCGGGAGGCACCGGTCGAGTCCGGGCCGCCGTCCGGGCGCGGGCGCCGCGAGCGGCCGGAGCGGCCGCGCCGCGGGCGCTCCGGCGCGGGGGGCGCCGAGGGCGGCCGGGCGGCCGCCGCGGAGCAGTCCGCCGCGGCCACCCCGGAACAGCCGCCGGCGGCAGAGGCGGCCGAGCAGCCGGCCGCTTCCGGCGCGAGCACAGGACAGGAGGGCTGACCCATGCTGATGCCCCGTAAGCCCCCGAAGGGCTTCCGCAAGCCGCACCACCCGGACCGGCACGGCCGGGCGAAGGGCGGCACCCGGGTGGCGTTCGGTGACTTCGGCATCCAGGCGCTCGAGCCGGCGTACGTGACCAACCGGCAGATCGAGTCGGCGCGTATCGCGATGACCCGGCACATCCGCCGTGGCGGCAAGGTCTGGATCACGGTGTTCCCGGACCAGGCGCTGACCAAGAAGCCGGCGGAGACCCGGATGGGCTCCGGTAAGGGCTCGCCCGAGTGGTGGGTCACCAACGTCAAGCCCGGCAAGATCCTGTTCGAGATGTCCTTCCCGAACGAGTCGGTCGCGCGGGAGGCGATGCGTCGCGCGATCCACAAGCTCCCGATGAAGTGCCGCATCGTCAAGCGTGAAGTGGGTGAGGTCTGATGGCTGCCGGTACCAAGCCCGGCGAGCTGCGCGAGCTGACCACCGAGGAGCTGGTGGACCGGCTGCGCGAGGCCAAGGCCGAGCTGTTCAACCTGCGCGTGCAGTCGGCCACCGGGCAGCTGGACAACAACCGTCGGCTGCAGGTGGTCCGCCGGGAGATCGCCCGGATCTACACCATCATGCGCGAGCGCGAGCTGGGGCTGTCGGCCGCGCCGGAGACCGTCGGGGAAGTTGCTGAGGTGGCGTCATGACCGATAACCAGACGACCAAGCCGCGGGGCCGGCGCAAGGTCCGGGAGGGCTTTGTGACCAGCGACAAGATGGACAAGACCGTCGTGGTCGAGGTCGAGGACCGGGTCAAGCACCCGCTGTACGGCAAGGTCATGCGCCGCACCAGCAAGCTGAAGGCGCACGACGAGAACAACGCGTGCGGGGTCGGCGACCGGGTGCTGCTGATGGAGACCCGGCCGCTGTCCGCCACGAAGCGGTGGCGGGTCGTGGAGATCCTTGAGAAGGCCAAGTAGGAGCTGACGTGATCCAGCAGGAGTCGCGACTGCGCGTCGCCGACAACACCGGTGCCCGGGAGATCCTGTGCATCCGCGTGCTCGGCGGCTCGGGTCGGCGCTACGCGAGCATCGGCGACGTCATCGTGGCCACCGTCAAGGACGCGATCCCCGGCGCCGGGTTGAAGAAGGGCGACGTGGTCCGGGCAGTGGTCGTGCGCACCGCCAAGGAGAAGCGGCGGCCGGACGGCTCGTACATCCGCTTCGACGAGAACGCCGCGGTGATCATCAAAGAGGGCGGCGAGCCGCGCGGCACCCGCATCTTCGGGCCGGTCGGCCGTGAGCTGCGGGACAAGAAATTCATGAAGATCATTTCCCTTGCCCCGGAGGTGTTGTAGAGCCATGAAGGTACGCAAGGGCGACACGGTTCTGGTCATCGCCGGTAAGGACAAGGGCGCCAAGGGCAAGGTCATCCAGGCCCTGCCGCGGCAGGACAAGGTCATCGTCGAGGGCGTGAACCGGATCAAGAAGCACACCCGCGTCCGCACCACCCAGCGCGGCGCGAAGACCGGCGGCATCGTCACCCAGGAGGCGCCGATCCACGTCTCCAACGTGATGGTCGTCGACTCGGACGGCAACCCGACCCGGGTCGGGTACCGGATCGACGACAACGGCCAGAAGGTCCGCATCTCGCGCCGTACCGGTAAGGATCTGTGATGACGACCGCAACCGAGCCACAGAAGATCACCCCGCGCCTGAAGGAGCGGTACCACGCCGAGATCGTGGGCAAGCTGCGCGAGCAGTTCGGCTACAAGAACCCGATGCAGGTGCCCGGCCTGGTCAAGATCGTGGTGAACATGGGCGTCGGCGAGGCCGCCCGGGACGCCAAGCTGCTGGACGGTGCGATCCGCGACCTGGCCACGATCACCGGTCAGAAGCCGGCAGTCCGCCGGGCCCGCAAGTCCATCGCCCAGTTCAAGCTGCGCGAGGGCATGCCGATCGGCGCGAAGGTCACCCTCCGCGGCGACCGGATGTGGGAGTTCCTGGACCGGCTGCTGTCCATCGCGCTGCCGCGCATCCGCGACTTCCGCGGGCTGGACGGGCGCAAGCTGGACGGCCACGGGAACTACACGTTCGGGCTGACCGAGCAGTCGGTGTTCCACGAGATCGACCAGGACCGCATCGACCGTGTCCGGGGGATGGACATCACGGTCGTCACCACGGCCAAGACCGACGACGAGGGCCGGGCGCTGCTGAAGCTCCTGGGCTTCCCGTTCAAGGAGAGCTGAGTCTGCGCAGTCCCGCGGGACAGCGGGGATCTCACCGAGGAGAACTAGAGTAATGGCGAAGAAGGCCCTGATCCTCAAGGCGGCCCGCAAGCCGAAGTTCGCGGTCCGCGCATACACGCGGTGCCAGCGCTGCGGCCGGCCGAAGTCGGTCTACCGCAAGTTCGGCCTGTGCCGCGTGTGCATCCGCGAGATGGCGCACCGCGGCGAGCTTCCCGGCGTGTCCAAGGCTTCCTGGTAGCAGCTGTTCGCCGCAGGCCCTGCCGAGCGCCCGCCGGAGCCGACTTTGGCCAGCGTCATCGGCCGGGAACCGCGGTGAGAAAGGTTGACGAGACCCAATGACCATGACCGACCCGATCGCAGACATGCTGACCCGTCTGCGCAACGCCAACCAGGCGTACCACGACCGGGTGACCATGCCCTACTCCAAGATCAAGGCGAACATCGCCGAGGTGCTCAAGAGTGAGGGCTACATCGCCACCTGGTCGGTGGAGGAGCCGGACGCGGGCAGCGTCGGCAAGAAGCTCGTGGTGGAGCTGAAGTACGGCCCGAACCGGGAGCGCAGCCTGGCCGGCATCCGCCGGGTGTCCAAGCCCGGCCTGCGGGTGTACGCCAAGTCGGCTGAGCTGCCCCGGGTGCTCGGCGGGCTCGGCGTGGCGATCATCTCGACGTCTCAGGGCCTGCTCACCGACAAGCAGGCCCGCAAGCGAGGGGTGGGCGGGGAAGTCCTCGCCTACGTCTGGTGAGGGAGGCCAGTCATGTCGCGAATCGGACGTAGGCCGATCCCGGTCCCCAGCGGCGTCGAGGTGACCATCGACGGGCCGACCATCAAGGTGCGCGGGCCCAAGGGCGAGCTGTCACACACCCTGGCCGAGCCGATCACCGCCGAGCGCGGGGAGGACGGCCAGCTGTACGTGAACCGGCCGAACGACGAGCGCCGGGCCAAGGAGCTGCACGGGCTGTCCCGGACCCTGGTCGCCAACATGATCGTCGGGGTGACCACCGGGTACCGCAAGACGCTGGAGATCAACGGCACCGGCTACCGGGTGCAGGCCAAGGGCCGCGACCTGGAGTTCGCGCTCGGGTACTCGCACCCGGTCGCGGTCAGGGCCCCGGAGGGGGTCACCTTCACGGTCGAGCGGCCGACCCTGTTCCACGTCGACGGGATCGACAAGCAGCTGGTCGGCGAGGTGGCCGCGAACATCCGCAAGATCCGCCCGCCGGAGCCGTACAAGGGCAAGGGCGTCAAGTACGCCGGTGAGGTCATCCGCCGGAAGGCGGGGAAGGCAGGTAAGAAGTGAGCGCCACGCTCCTCAAGCGTCGCCACCGCGGGGGCGTCGCCGCGCAGCGCGCCGTCGGGCGGGCGCGGCGTCACTTCCGGGTCCGCAAGCGGGTCACCGGTACGCCCGACCGGCCGCGCCTGGTGGTCACCCGCTCGCTGCGGCACATCGTCGCCCAGGTGGTGGACGACACCAAGGGCCACACCCTGGTCTCGGCGTCGAGCATGGACGCGTCGATCCGGGGTGCGGAGGGCGACAAGACCGCGATCGCCGGCAAGGTGGGCGCGCTGGTCGCCGAGCGGGCCAAGGCGGCCGGCATCACCCAGGTCGTCTTCGACCGCGGTGGCAACAAGTACGCGGGCCGTATCGCCGCGCTGGCCGAGGCCGCCCGGGCGGCCGGGCTCGAGTTCTGAGTGCGCCCGACGGTCGGGCGAGGATCGCAGCTAAGACCGTCACGAGAGGAAAGGAAAGGCTGCTGATGCCAGGTCAACAGCGTCGTGGCGGCGGGTCCGGTGGCAGCGAGGGTGGTCGCCGCGACAACCGCCGTGAGGGCGGTCGCGGCAACGCGCCCGCCGAGAAGACCCCGCACCTGGAGCGGGTCGTCGCCATCAACCGGGTGGCCAAGGTGGTCAAGGGCGGACGCCGCTTCAGCTTCACCGCGCTGGTCATCGTCGGCGACGGCGACGGCACGGTGGGCGTGGGCTACGGCAAGGCCAAGGAGGTGCCCGCGGCGATCGCCAAGGGCGTCGAGGAGGCGAAGAAGCACTTCTTCAAGGTGCCGCGGATCGCCGCGACGATTCCGCACCCGGTGCAGGGCGAGGACGCCGCCGGCGTGGTGCTGCTCAAGCCGGCCAGCCCCGGTACCGGCGTCATCGCCGGCGGCCCGGTGCGGGCGGTGCTGGAGTGCGCGGGCATCCACGACGTGCTCTCCAAGAGCCTCGGCTCGGCCAACCCGATCAACATCGTGCACGCGACCGTAAAGGCCCTGCGGAAGCTGGAGTCGCCGGAGGCTGTGGCGGCCCGCCGCGGCCTGCCGGTGGAGGACGTCGCCCCGGCCGCCATGCTGGCGGCGCGGGCGGGTGTGGGGGCATGATGGCACGCCTAAAGGTCACCCAGGTCAGGTCCCGGATCGGGGCGAAGCCCAACCAGCGCGAGACGCTGCGGACGCTCGGCCTGAGGCGGATCAACGACGTGGTGGTCAAGGAGGACCGCCCGGAGATCCGGGGCATGATCTTCACGGTCAGCCACCTGGTGCGGGTGGAGGAGGTGGAGTAAATGACGATCAAGCTGCATCATCTGCGCCCCGCACCGGGCGAGAAGACCCCGAAGACCCGCGTGGGTCGTGGTGAGGGCTCGAAGGGCAAGACCGCTGGCCGCGGGACAAAGGGGTCGAAGGCCCGCAAGCAGATCCCGGCGTCCTTCGAGGGTGGGCAGATGCCCATCCACATGCGGCTGCCCAAGCTGAAGGGCTTCCGGAACCAGTTCAAGGTTGAGTACCAGGTGGTCAACCTGGACCGGCTCGCTGAGCTGTTCCCCGCCGGCGGCGAGGTCGGTCCGGCGGAGCTGGTCCGGGCCGGTGCGGTGCGCAAGGGCCAGCCGGTCAAGGTGCTCGGCGCGGGCGACCTCGGCGGCGTGAAGCTCCAGGTCAAGGCGCACGCCTTCAGCGCCTCGGCGAAGGAGAAGATCGTCGCGGCCGGTGGTACCGCCAGCGAGCTGTGATATTGACAAGCGTTATGCTCGTGATGCCCACCAGCGGCCGACCCGGGACGGGCGGCCGCTGGTGAGGCTAGTATCCGGACCGCACCTGACTCGACACGCAGCGGACTGTTAGAGTCCGTTCGCGGCCACCGATGTCGACCGGCGTCGGTGGCACACCCCGTGCCAGCGCCGTGGACACGCCCGGCCCAGTCTTCGCGCAGGAGGAAAAGTTGCTCTCCGCCTTTGTCAGCGCGTTCAAGACGCCTGACCTGCGCAAGAAACTGCTGTTCACGATATTCATCATCGCGATCTACCGGGCGGGCGCCACCCTACCCAGCCCCGGCGTGTCCTACGGCAACATCCAGAAGTGCGTGAACATCGCCGAGACCACCGACACCAGCGGCGTGTTCCAGCTGCTGAACCTGTTCTCCGGCGGGGCGCTGCTGCAGCTGTCGGTGTTCGCGCTCGGCATCATGCCGTACATCACCGCGTCGATCATCCTGCAGCTGCTGGCGGTGGTGATCCCGCGGCTGGAGCAGCTGCGCAAGGAGGGCCAGACCGGCCAGGCGAAGATCACCCAGTACACCCGCTACCTGACCCTCGGCCTGGCCATCCTGCAGTCCTCGGCGTTCGTGGCGCTGGCCCGCTCCGGGCAGCTGTTCGGCAACGCGGACTGCCCGGACGTCATCCCCTCCACCGACCTGCCGATGTGGCTCACCCTCACCGCGTTGGTGATCACGATGACCGCGGGCACCGGCGTGATCATGTGGCTGGGCGAGCTGATCACCGACCGCGGCGTGGGCAACGGCATGTCCGTGCTGATCTTCACCTCGATCGCGGCCCGGCTGCCGGGCGAGGGCTGGCAGATCAAGGAGAGCAAGGGCTGGGCCCGGTTCTTCCTGGTGCTCGTGCTGGTGATGGTGGTCATCACGCTGGTGGTCTTCATGGAGCAGGCGCAGCGGCGCATCCCGGTGCAGTACGCCAAGCGGATGATCGGCCGGCGGATGTACGGCGGCACCTCCACGTACATCCCGCTCAAGGTCAACCAGGGCGGCGTCATCCCGGTGATCTTCGCGTCCTCGCTGCTCTACCTGCCCCAGCTGGCGTTGCAGTTCGGCGACCAGACCAGCACCAACCCGGTGCGGGTCTGGGTCGCCAACCACCTGGCCGACCCGACCGCCACCACGTACATCACGATCTACTTCCTGCTGATCATCTTCTTCACCTACTTCTACGTCTCGATCACGTTCAACCCGACCGAGGTCGCGGACAACATGAAGAAGTACGGCGGGTTCGTGCCGGGCATCCGGCCGGGCAAGCCGACCGCGGAGTACCTGGACTTCATCCTCAGCCGGATCACCCTGCCCGGCTCGCTCTACCTCGCCATCGTCTCGGTCCTGCCGAACTTCTTCTTCATCTGGCTGGACGCCAGCCAGTACCAGAACTTCCCGTTCGGCGGCACCGCGGTGCTGATTTTGGTAGGTGTCGGGCTGGAGACCGTCAAACAGGTGGAGAGCCAGCTGATGCAGCGCAACTACGAGGGCTTCCTGCGATGAGCACGCCGCGGTCGCGCGAGCGGGCCGGGAGGCTGCGGGCGGGAGCCGGCTAGGTGAGGCTCGTGCTGGTAGGCCCCCCGGGAGCGGGCAAGGGGACCCAGGCCGAGTTCATCGCCGCGCACCTGGTCGTGCCGAAGATCTCGACCGGGGACATCTTCCGGGCCAACGTCGCCCAGGGGACCCCGCTCGGCATCGAGGCGAAGCGGTTCATGGACGCCGGCCAGCTGGTGCCGGACGAGGTGACCATCAACATGGTCCGGGAGCGGCTGGCCGAGCCGGACGCCGCCGACGGGTTTCTGCTGGACGGCTTCCCCCGCACCACCCCGCAGGCGGTGGCGCTGGACAAGCTGCTCGCCGACCTGGGTGACGGGCTGGACCTGGTGCTGGAGCTGGTGGTCGACGACGACGAGGTGATCCGGCGGCTCTCCGGACGCCGTACCTGCCACGGCTGCGGCAAGATCTGGCACGTCGAGTTCGACCCGCCGCTGCACGACGGGGTGTGCGACCGCTGCGGCGGGGCGCTGTTCCAGCGCGACGACGACAAGCCGGAGACCATCGCCGAGCGGCTGCGGGTCTACGCCCGCGACACCGCGCCCCTGGTGGACTACTACGGGGCGCAGGGCAAGCTGGTCGGCATCGACGCCACCGGCCCGGTGGAGGACGTCACCGTTCGCGCGATCGACGCGCTCCGCTCGTACGGCGGTTAGGCCGTACCGTGGACAGATGATGTACCTGCGCCGCCGCGACCTGGACATTCAGTACAAGACGCCCGAGCAGATCGGGAAGATGCGGGCCGCCGGCCTGGTGGTGGCGGCGGCGCTGGAGGCGATGCGGCGTGCGGTGGCGCCGGGGATCTCCACCGCGGAGCTGGACGCGATCGCCGAACGGGTGATCCGCGAGGCGGGTGCGATCCCCTCGTTCAAGGGTTACCAGGGTTACCCGGCGTCCATCTGCTCGTCGGTTAACGAGCAGGTGGTGCACGCCATCCCGAGCCCGCGGCAGGTGCTGCGCGAGGGCGACATGATCTCCCTGGACTGCGGCGCGGTGCTGGACGGCTGGCACGGCGACGCGGCGATCACCGTGCCGGTCGGCACGGTGCGGCCGGAGCTGCTGCGTATGGCCGCGGTGGCCGAGGACGCGATGTGGGCCGGCATCGCCGCGGCGGCGCGCGGTGCCGCCTCCGGGCGGGGCCGGCTCACCGACATCTCGTGGGCGATCCAGCGGACGGTACGGATGGCGCGGCCGCCGCGCTACGGCATCGTGACCGGCTACGGCGGCCACGGCATCGGCACCGAGATGCACCAGGACCCGCACGTGCTCAACCATGGCCGGCCGGGCCACGGGCCACGCCTGGTGCCGGGCCTGGCGCTGGCCATCGAGCCGATGCTCACCATCGGCTCGCCGAACACCGCCGAGCTGGCCGACGGGTGGACGGTGGTGACCGTCGACGGCTCGGTGGCGGTGCACGTGGAGCACACCATCGCCCTGCTGCCGGACGGGGTGTGGGTGCTCACCGCGCCGGACGGCGGCCGGTCCCGGCTCGGCAACCTGGTCACCGAACGCCAGCCCGCCTCCTCTC
>JADGHA010000066.1 GCA_019689695.1 Micromonosporaceae bacterium
TCAGATGTGTATAATAGACTGCGGTGAGCCGCCCGGGCATGGCGGATTCGGGGGCGCGCCAGGGGCGGACGGCTTCCGCCCGCCGCCGGAGGGCTACCACACCCGGGTCGACGTGGACGGTGACGGCGACTGGGACCAGCACATCCTGGTCGGCCGCGGTGACGGTGGGGTGGACATCCTGGTCGACACCGACCGGGACGGGCGGGCCGACTTCGTCGGGCACGACATCGACGGGGACGGGCTGGTCGACTCGGCGGACTATGACCGCGACCACGACGGCGTGTTCGACAAGACGATGTACGACGACGACGGCGACGGCTGGCTGGACCGTACGGTCCGGCGCTGAACCGCCGGCTCGACAAGCTGCGCCGCCGGCGCTGGGGGCGAAACAGGGGTAGCGCGAACAGTCTGACGACAGCAACGATGTCGGCAGGAGGTGTTCGTCGTGGTCGCGGTCGCCGTCGAGCGGCTCACCAAGGTTTTCGACGATGGCACGGTGGCCGTCGACGACGTGACGTTCGGGGTCGCCTCCGGCGAGTTCCTGGTGCTACTCGGGCCTACCGGATGCGGCAAGTCGACGATCCTGCGCCTGGTCGCCGGCCTCGAGGAGCCTTCCTCCGGGCATGTGCTCATTGACGGCGAGGTCGTCGACCACCGCTCCGCGGCACAGCGGCAGGTCGCGATGGTCTTCCAGGACTACGCCCTCTACCCGCACCTGTCCGTGGCGGAGAACATCGCCTTCCCGCTGCGCGCGGGCCAGCACCGGCCGGGCGTGGACGTCGCCGCCCGGGTCGCCGAGGTGGCCGACCAGTTGGGCATCCGCGACGTGCTGGCCCATTCGCCCACGCAGCTGTCCGGCGGGCAGCGCCAGCGGGTGGCGATGGCCCGGGCGATCGTCCGCCAGCCGCAGGTGTTCCTGCTGGACGATCCACTGTCCAACCTGGACGCCGGGCTACGGGCCGAGCTGCGCGCGGACATCGCCGGCCTGGCGCGGCGGATCGGAGTCACCACGATCTACGTCACGCACGACCAGACCGAGGCGATGACCATGGCAGACCGGGTCGCGGTACTGCGCCGCGGCGTGCTGCAGCAGATCGGCCCGCCGGCCGAGGTGTACGCCGACCCGGCCACCCTCTTCGTGGCGGCATTCCTGGGTACGCCGCGCACCAACCTGCTGCAGGCCGCCATCTACGCCGGGCCGGGCGGCCGGGTCGACATCGACCTGGGCAGCCAGGTGATCGGCCTGGCCGGCGACGACCCGCGGGCGGCGTCGCTGGCCCGCCACCATACGCAGCGGGTCACCGTCGCGCTGCGAGCGGACGCGCTGGCGCCGGTGCTCGGTGCCGTCGAGGCGGAGCCGTCCGGCGACGAACCGGGACGCACGCTGCGCGGCACCGTCCGACTGGTGGAGAACCTGGGCCACGAGGCACTGGTCCACCTGGACGCCGGCGCAGTCCCCACCGCGGTCGAACTGTCCGAGTTGGAGCTACCGCGGTCCGGCCAGCACCTGGCGGAGGTGATGGCCGAGGAACCGCCGGCCGGTGGCGGCGTGCTGCGGCAGACCCTGTCCCGGATGCGGGGGGCGCGCGACGAGCCGCCGCCGACCGCCCGCACCCGGTACGGCTTCTATCCGGCGTATGACCCGGAGGTGTCCAGCGGTCCGCCGGCACAGGGGCACCTGGTGGTACGCGTGCCCGCACCGCACCTGCCCCGGGTGGGCGATACGCTGGCGGTGCGGGTGGATGTTGGCCGCCTGCTGCTGTTCGACCGCGCCGGCTCGCGCATCCGCCTCCGCGCCACGAAAGCCGCGCAGCCGCATTGATCACAAGCTCCGGAGCGGTAACCGGGGCACTCGCGCCGTCAACTCGTGATCATCGTTGCGTGACGGCGGGCGGTCAGAGGCGGCCGAGGCGGGCCAGCTCGGCCTCGAGGCGCTGCGCGCTGGTGCCGGTGATCGCGCCCTCACGCTCGCGGGCAGCCACCTTGTCCTGCAGGTTCGCGGCCTCCTGCGCCAGGTCCGCCACACCCCGCCTGATCGCTTCCCGGAGATTCTCGATCACGTTGCGCAGGTCGACCGCGGCGTCCGAGCGGATCTCCTTCGACTGCACACCCGCGTCGATGATCTGGCTGATCGCGGCGATCGTCTCGGCCACGGTCGGGGGTCGCTGGTTCGGCGACGGTGGCGTGGTGCGGTCCGGCTCGGCGCTGGCGGTCGGCGCCGGCTGGTTTGCCGATGGAGAGCCGCTGGCCGCGGGACCGGCCGGGGTCAGTGTGGCCGGGGCGAGGGCGCCGTCATCGGGCACCGTGCCGGGCCGGCCCAGGGTCGACGCCAGCACGCCAGCGGCCGCGAACACGGCCACGGCGGCCGTGGTGGCGACCGTGACCCGTACCCACGTGCGGTCCCGCCACCGCACCCGCGGGCCGGTGCCGTCACGGTGCCGCTGCTGGGCGGAGATCGTGCGGGTCGGGACCGCCGCGCCGGCAGGGTCGGCCGGGGCGCTGCCCGGCAGGAAGGTTGCCTGACCAGCCTGGGTCGGACGCGCGCCCGGCCCAGAGGAAGGCACCCCGGGCAGACCGATGACGCCGGCGGACAGGTCCGGCAGGGCGGGTGCCGCCGGGACGGATGGCTTCTCCGCGGCCGGGACGTAGGGCGTTGCTGCGGCCGGGGCGGACGGCGTTTCGGCGGCCGGGACCTGCGGGACGGATGGCTTCCCGCAGGCAGGGACCTGCGGCTGCGCCACCTCACCTTGGCCCGGGATGTTGGCGCGCAGCAGGACCGCGACCTGGTGTGCGGTCGGGCGGTCCAGCGGGGAGCGGTGCAGGCAGCTGCGGCATATCTCGGCCACCGCCGGGGGGAGCCCAGGTACGGAGGTCGGTGCGGGCGGCTGTCCGTGGCGTGGCGTGCGGGCCACGTCGTCCCAGCTCAGCGCCGGGAACGGGACCCGGCCGGTGAGCGTCTCGTAGAGCAGCACGCCCAGGGCGTAGGTGTCCGTGGCCGGCTGCGCCGGCATGCCGTCCAGCCGCTCCGGGGCGACGTACGCCGGGGTGCCGAACGTCTCGCCGTCCTCGTCCTCATCCGGGGCGCCGACCCGGGTGGCGATGCCGAAGTCGAGCACCTTGACGCCGGCGTCGGTGAGCATGATGTTGGCCGGCGTGATGTCCCGGTGCACCACGCCGATGCGGTGCGCCGCGGCGAGCGCCTCGGCGACCTGGGCGCAGATCTCCAGCGCCTGTGGCCAGGGCAGCGCGCCGGCGGTCAGCCGCCGTTGCAGCGACTCACCGGCGAGCAGCTCCATCACGACGAACGCGGTGATCCTGCCGTCCGGCGCGATCTCCTCGCCGTAGTCGTGTACCGCCGTGACGTTCGGGTGCACCAGCTGGGCGGCGTTGCGCGCCTCTTCGCGTACCAGATCCCGGTAGCGCTGGTCGGCGGCGAGCTCGTGGGTGAGCACCTTGAGCGCGACCATCCGGTCCAGAACCTCGTCGCGCGCCCGCCAGATGACCGACATGCCCCCGGCCCCGATCCGGTCGATGAGGCGGTACCTGCGGGCGAGCAGATCACCTGCGGAGAGCTCGTCCTCCATCATCGCCTGCCCTAGGAGTGAGTGCTGCCTGATCAGGCTGCGGGACAACATTGAATGTGTCAAGAATGTGTCGTCGACCTCGTCGCGTTCGTTGCCGGCCCGGGCGGCGCCGTCCAGATGGGATGGTGAGCGCGCTGTTCCCCGCGATAGGCCCAGGGTGCCGGTGGTGCGGGGCGTATGGTCGACCGTATGGCTGAGCTGCTCGACCCCGAGGCGGTCGCCACCGCGCTGCGGGGCCTGGTCGACTGGTCCGGCGACACCAGGGCGATCACCAGGACCGCCCAGCTGCCGACCTTCCCGGACGCGATCGCGGTGGTGGACCGGGTGGCGGTGGTGGCCGAGGAGATGAACCACCATCCCGACATCGACATCCGGTGGCGCACCCTGACGTTCCGGTGCGCCACCCATTCCGCGGGTGGCGTGACCCGGTTGGACATCGAGCTGGCTCGACGTATCGACGAGATCGTGCAGAACCAGGGCTGACCTGCGGCGCGACACCCGGCATGATGGCTGGGGTGCCTGGGCTCGGGCGCTGCGCATCGGGACGGCAGGCACCTTCGTCTGCCGAGTGCTCGTGCGCAGGGAGGTCACGTGCGGTTCGAAGTCCACCAGGTGCTCGACGCGATCGAACAGCGGCTCACCACCGATCCGGTGGCCGCCCGGGCCGTGCTCGACCTGTCCGAGGTGGTGCGCCTCACCGATCTGGACAACACCCGCCCGGCCAACCTGCTCCGCCTCGGCATGGTGGTCGATGCCCTGGCCCGGCACCTGGCCGAGGAGGAGGTCCAGGTGTACGCGGTCGCCGGGCGCACCCTGCTCTCCGACGGCGATCTGACCTCCAACGAGCGGATGCGCATCCGCAGCTGGTCCGATGACGGGCTGGTCGAGGTGCTGCCCGACCTGGCCGACCGGGTACTGGAGGTGGCCGACCTCACCGGGCTGCCGGTGATCAGCCGCGGCCGGTACGACGGGCTGCGAGACAAGTATCCGTGGCTGATCTCCGAGCCGGGCCGCATCCTCGCCCCTGTCCCCGGCGCGGGCGGCGCCGCGCTGATCTCCCGTGGCGCGCCCGGGACCGGGCGCCCGGGTGCCACCGCGACGGTGGTGATGTCGCGGCTGTGGCGCTGCCCCGAGCGCGGCTGCGCGAGCTTCGGGGATCCGGCCGGCCCCGGCACCGGTCGCCTCGACGACACCTTCGCCCACCTGCGTGGCGGCACCGGGCCGGGGGTCAAGCGGCGTCCGGGCAGTCAGCCCCCGCCCCGGCTGCGGGCGGGCACGCCGGTCTGCCCCCGGCACGACACCCGGCTCTCCGACGCCGGGCCTCGGCCGGTGTCGCAGGCGGTCTCGGTGCGGGTGGACGGGGTGCTCAAGCGTCGGTTCGTGGTCACCGCCGGGCATCCGGTCGTGGTCGGACGGTCGCCGGACGAGCCTGACTCGGTGATGCTGGGGCACCTGCTGGAGGAGGAGGCGCGCAGCTGGATCAGCCGCCGGCACCTGCGGCTGGAGATCCGCGGTGACGCGCTCTACGTCACCGACACCAGCACCAACGGCACGGTGGTCAAGCGCGGCGGCAGCGAGTTCACGCTGCACCGGGACCAGTCGCACGTGCTGGGCCCCGACGACGAGCTGGAGCTGTACGAAGGGGTCGAGTTGGCCCGCTCCGGCCACTGGGCCCCGGGCGGGCGGGTCCAGCCGGCGTCGGTGATGACCGAGGCGCCGACGATCACGATGCGCCGCCTCAACCTCTGACCGCGCTTGATGCGCCGCCTCAACCTCTGACCGCTTTCCGGGAAGGTGCCGTCGGTCGAACTCCATCACTTCCGGGAAGATGCGGTCAGTCGAGCTCCGTCACCCGCATCTTCCCGGAAGAGGCGGGGTCAGCGGGTGAGGATGGCGGCCAGCTGGGCGACCGCGTGGTCGATCTCGTCGGGTTCGATCACCAGCGGCGGGGCGAGCCGGATCGTCGACCCGTGCGTGTCCTTGACCAGCACGCCGCGTTCGGCGAGCAGTTCGCCCGCCCGCCGGCCGGTCATCAGCGCGGGGTCGATGTCCACCCCGGCCCACAGGCCGCGCCCACGGACCGCGAGCACGCCGTGCCCGATCAGCTTCTCCAGGCCCGCGTGCAGCTGGCGCCCGAGCACCCGGGACCGGCGCTGGTACTCCCCGGTGCGCAGCAGCCCGATCACCGCCGAGCCGACGGCGCACGCCAGCGGGTTCCCGCCGAAGGTGGAGCCGTGCTCGCCGGGGCGCAGCACGCCCAGCACCTCCCGGCTTGCGGCGACCGCGGAGAGCGGCACAATGCCGCCACCGAGCGCCTTGCCCAGGATGTACATGTCCGGCACCACGCCCTCGTGCTCGCAGGCGAAGGTGGTGCCGGTGCGGCCGAGCCCGGACTGGATCTCGTCGGCCAGGAACAGCACACCACGCTCGCTGCACAGGGCACGGACTCCGGTGAGGTATCCCGGTGGCGGCACGATCACGCCCGCCTCGCCCTGGATCGGCTCCAGCAGCACAGCGACCGTGGTGTCGTCCACCGCCGCGCGCAGCGCGTCCAGGTCGCCGTACGGGACGATCCGGAAGCCCGGTGTGTACGGGCCGAAATCGTTGCGGGCGGTGGGGTCGGTGGAGAAGCTGACGATGGTGGTGGTCCGGCCGTGGAAGTTGTTCTCGGCGACGACGATGGTGGCCTGCCCGTCCGGCACACCCTTGACCTGGTAGCCCCACTTGCGGGCCACCTTGATCGCGGTCTCCACCGCCTCCGCGCCGGTGTTCATCGGCAGGACCAGGTCCGTGTTGCACAGTTCGGCCAGGCCGCGGCAGAAGTCGGCGAACTGGTCATGCAGGAAGGCGCGGCTGGTCAGGGTGAGCCGGTCCAGCTGGGCGTGCGCGGCGGCGACCAGCGCGGGGTGGCGGTGACCGAAGTTCAGCGCGGAGTAGCCGGCGAGGAAGTCCAGATACCGCCGGCCGTCCACGTCGGTCACCCAGGCGCCGGACGCCTCTGAGATCACTACCGGCAGCGGATGGTAGTTGTGCGCCGTCCAGCGTTCGGCGTCGGCCACCGCCCCCGGGGTACGCAGGCTCTCCACCGTGGTCATGCCATCAACGCTATGCGGCAGTCACCGGCGGGATCACCGCAGGCGATTGCACACCGGCTGCAAATCGTTGCGTTTTCCTGCCGGTCGAGCGGTGAAATGTTGCGCGGCCCGCCGGGGCGGCGGCGACGTCAGCAGTCCTCGTTACAGGTCGTCCAGCCAGGGCATCTGGTCGTTCAGCCAGTCCCGCAGCCGCGCCACCTGGTCGGTGTCGGAGCTCAGCCAGGAGAGCGCGTCGGTCAGGGCCAGAATGCCGAACACCACGGATGCCAGCCCGAGCACCACGGCGAACAGCGCTTCCGAGCGACCGGCGACGTGCCGCCGGCCGGTCGCCGAGATGCCGCCCACGCCGAA
The DNA here is from genome assembly GCA_019689695.1 of Micromonosporaceae bacterium. Lineage (GTDB taxonomy): Bacteria > Actinomycetota > Actinomycetes > Mycobacteriales > Micromonosporaceae > JADGHA01. The sequence continues at coordinate 7,031 of JADGHA010000066.1, forward strand.
CAGCACGGCCAGCACACCGAGCGCCACGCCGAGGGCGGCGAGCACGCCGGTGGCCACCGCGACCGCCGCCAGCACGCCGATGATCAGGCCGAGCGTGGCCAGGCCGCTGGACCGCGGCCGTGGCCCGGTCACCAGGTGTCCGGCCCGCTCCTGATCGGCTGTGACCCGGTCGGCCTCGGTGCCTTCGGCGCTGGCCGGCCGCCGGTCGGACCGGGTGCCGCGGTCGCCGCGCCGGTCCCGTACGGGTGCCGGACCGCCCGGCGACACCGGCCGGCTGTCCTCTGCGGCAGTCGAACGGTGGGTGATCGAAGGGATCCTCATCACGGACCACCTCTTTTCATTAACACCGGCAGATGTACCCGGAGACTGGCTCGCTCACACCTGGGCAAGATCGCCGACGCGGCGGGCGGAGCCCGGGCCGCCACCACAGCGCGGCTGTTTCCCGGGTCGTACGGAGACAGCTGCCTCTTCCCGGGGTTACGGCGACAGCTGCCTCTTCCCGGCTTGTCAGCGTTTCGTTGACGCGCGGCGGGCACGGGCGGAGGATCACCGGCATGAGCGAGACCGACTGGCGGATGGTCGCCGACGTACTCCGGTCGCCGCACCCGTCTCCGGACGAGGCTCTCGCCGCCCTGGCCAAGGTCCCTGCGCTGCGCAGCGAGGTAGACACCGCCGAGCGGCGCCTGATCGGCCGGCTGCGCGCGCAGGGCGTCAGCTGGCAGGGGATCGCGGACGCGCTCGGGCTCCGGTCCCGGCAGGCGGCCGAGCAGCGCTGGCTGCGGCTGTCCAGTGCGGCGGGCAGGGATGCGGCCGGGGCGCGTCAGGCGAGAAGGCGTCAACGGAGTGCTGACGTGGCGGCCGGGCCGGAGGTGGTCGCACTCCGCGCCGCGGTGGCCGCCCTCCATGACCGGCTCGGCCTCCAGCCGGACCTGGCGCTGCCTCGCCGGACCCTCCAGGCAGCGCTGAATGCCAATGCTGGAGCCCTTTTCGACCTCGCCAGGCTTGCCGTGTCCGACTTGGACCACGTGCCGCGCGACGTGCTCGGCGGGCCGGCCGCGGAGGTGCTGGACCGGGTGCGGGAGTTGACAGCGACTGCGCAATCTCCTAAACCTTGAGCGGTGTCGACTCAAGACTTTCGCCGACTCTGGTACGCCGACGCCTTCAGCCAGCTGGGCACCCGGATCAGCGCCATCGCCATCCCGCTTCTCGCGGCGACCACCCTGCACGCCTCGACCTGGCATGTCGCCCTGCTGACCACCGCCGAGACACTCCCGTTCCTGCTGCTCGGGCTGCTGGTAGGCGCCTGGGCGGACCGGATGCGGCGCCGCCCGGTCCTGGTCGCCGCCGATCTCGGTCGGGCGGCGGCGCTCGGCTCGGTGCCGGCCGTGGCCGCCTTCGGGCCGCTGACGCTCGGCCAGCTCTACGCCGTCGCGTTCGCCACCGGCGTGCTCACCGTCTTCTTCGACGTGTCCCACCGGGCGTATCTGCCCCAGGTCGTCGGGCGCGAGCACCTGGTCAAGGCGAACAGCCGGCTGGAAGCCAACCGCACGGTCGGCTACTCCGTCGGTCCCACCGCCGGCGGGTACCTGGTGCAGTGGCTCGGCGCCCCGCTCGCCGTGCTGCTCGACGCCGTCAGCTTCCTCTGGTCGGCCGGCTGGATCGCCTCCATCCGTACGCCCGAGTCCCGACCCCGGCCGGCCGCCGCACCGGACCTGCGCCGGGAGGTTGTCGAAGGCCTGCGGTTCGTCCTCGGCGACCCCCTAGTCCGGGCGACCACGCTGTTCGCCGCGGCGGCGAACCTGCTGATCGCCATGACCAGCGCGGTCGAGGTGCTCTTCCTGCTCCGCACGGTGGGCCTACCGCCGGGCCTGATCGGCCTGCTCATGGGGGGTTGCAGCCTCGGCGCGGTGGCCGGCGCCATCGTCGCCGCGCCGGCCGGCCGGCGGCTCGGCGACCGACGCGCGCTCACCGCGTCCGCGCTCGGCATGGGTCTGTCGAGCCTGCTGGTCCCGCTGGCCGGGCCGGGACCCCGGCTCGCCCTCTTCGCTGTCGGGGCGGGTGCGACCGCATTCTGCATCAGCGTCCACGCCGTGGTCAGCATGAGCCTGCGGCAGCGGGTGTGCCCCGATCACCTGCTCGGCCGGATGACCGCCATCGGCGGCTTCCTGGTGGCGGGCACGCTTCCGCTCGGCGGCCTGCTGGCTGGCGCCCTGGGCAGCGTGGTGGGCCTGCGGGCGACACTGTGGACCGCAGCCGCCGGGCTGTTGGCAGCGGCACTCTGCCTGGCGCTGTCCCGCGCGCTGCGGCCGCGCCTGCCGCAACCGGCCGCGGTGGGCCGGGCCGGGCGCGAAGGCCGGTGCGAGACCTCCTTTGCTAGCCGGACACCCTCCTGAAATGCAGGATGGCGCTGGCGTAGTCGCCCGGCGGGAGCGTGGGGCGGACGCCCCGCGCGGCCAGCGCGACGCCCGGGTACTCCCGGCCAGAGTCCTCGTCCCGATAGGTCGCCGCCGGGTCCAGCCCGCGCAGGCGTACCGGCGGCGGCGGATGTCCGAAGTGGGCGGTCGGGCGCCAGGCGAACACCACCGTCTCCGCGCTGTCGGGGGAGAGGTACTGCACCGCGGTGAGGCCGCCCGGCGCGGTGCCGCCGGGCCAGCCGTCACCGGGGGTGACGACCGAGGGCGACCGCAGCCAGTACTGCGTGCCGTGCTGCACCACCGGGCGGATTCTCTTGTACTGGGCGACGAGCTGCGCCGCCTCGGCCAGCTCCGCCGGGCTCCACTCGGTGAGGTTGCCCCCGATCCCGAGTACCCCGGACATCGCCACGTGGAAGCGGAACCGCAACGGCACCAGCCGGCCGTTGAGGAAGTTGGGCGAGTCGGTGACCCAGGCGGCCATGGTGCGCGCCGGGTAGATCTGGCTGTAGCCGTACTGGATCGAGATGCGGTCGACGGCGTCGGTGTTGTCCGACGGCCAGGTCTCGTCGGTGCGCCGCAGGATGCCCAGATCCACCCGGCCGCCACCGCCGCAGCAGCTCTCGATGCGCAGCCCCGGATGGTCGGCGCGAAGCCGGTCCATGATGGAGTACACGCCACGCACGTGGTCGATCCACAGCCGGTCCGGGTCATCCTCGCCGGGCCAGCCGGCCTCGGTGAACGGCCGGTTCATGTCCCACTTGAGGAAGTCGATGTCGTGGTCGCGCAGCAGCTGGTCGAGCCAGCCGTGCGCCCAGGCCTGCACGTCTGGACGAGCGAAGTTGAGCACCAGCTGGTTGCGGATGGTGGTGCGTTCGCGGTTCGGGTAGTGCAGCACCCAGTCGGGGTGGGCGCGGTACAGGTTGCTGTCCGGGTTGACCATCTCCGGCTCCACCCACAGGCCGAAGCTCATGCCGAGCCGCCGCACCTCCGCGATGAGCGGCCCGAGCCCGCGGGGGAAGCGGTCCGGGTTCGGCGTCCAGTCGCCGAGCCCGGCGCGGTCGTCCTTGCGCGCGCCGAACCAGCCGTCGTCCATCACGAACAGCTCGGCGCCCAGCTCGGCGGCGATGCGGGCCAGGCGGATCTGGTTCTCCTCGTTGACGTCGAACCCGGTCGCCTCCCACGAGTTGTACAGCACCGGGCGCAGCTCGTCCGGCCTCGGCAGCACGTGGCCGGCGATGTGCGCGTGCCAGGCCTGCCGCGCGCTGTCGAAGCCATCCATTGTGTACAGGCCGGCGAACGCGGGCGTGGTCAGCTGCTGGCCGGGGCGCAGCCGCCAGGTGATGGCGTCGTGCCCGAAGCCGCCGGTGATCGCGAGCCGGTTGACCTGGGCGCGGGACACCGTGATCCGCCAGCTCCCGCTCCACGCCAGCGCCACGGACCACACCTCGCCGGCGGTGTCGGTGGCCTGCCCGGCGTCCACCATCACCCACGGGTTGGCGTGGTGGCTGCTCACCCCGCGCCGGCTGGTGAACACGGTCTCGCCATGGGTGGCGGCGACCCGGTGCAGCTGGCTCTCGCCGCACCAGTGCCCGGTCACGTGGCTGATCCGGTAGTCGTCGAGCACCGGGAGCGTCCACTGTGCTGAATCAGCGCGCAGGATGGTGAACGGTTCACCGTCGCCGGTGTGCCGCAAGGTGAGCCACCGTTCGATGACGTCGCTGTCCGGGTACACCCGGTAGTGAAGCGTGCCTTCCAGCGGGTAGTGCCGATCGATCAGGCGGATAGCCAGCTCCTCGCCGTCGATGCGGTGGTCGGCGTACGCCCACTCAATGGACCGGGTGGCGTCCGCGAAGCGCACCTGCAGCGACGGCACGCTGAACCGGATCCGGCCGTCGACGGGGAGCTCCTCGCCGGCCAGGAGCCCTCTGGAGTCGTTGAGCTCGAGCGGTTCCTCCAGCTCCAGGCCGGCGGCCTGCGCCAGCGTCAACGGCGGACCCCAGTGCAGGTGCCGGGGGGTGCCGTCCGGGGCGAGCCGGACGGCGTACGAGGTCCGGGGGGTGCGCAACAGCCAGGTCCGGGTGGCCGCGTCAAAGCTGATCACCGACATGGCGTGGAGCCTAGCCCGCACCACCGGGCGCGCCACCAGGCTTGCCGGCACACGTTGACAGCCGTGTATTGATGTCGTACAACTGAGCTGAGAGAGCGCTCTCACATCTCCTTCGTACTCCCGGCGTACTTCGCGAAAGCGCTCTCAGCCAGGGTGCGGTGACCCTCGCCCGTCCTCGGCCCCGGAAATGAGGCATCCATGAAACGGCATTCCTCCGCGTACCCCAGACCCCCGCTCGTGGCGTCCGGGCGTGGCCGCCGGCTGCTCGCGGCCGCCAGCGCGCTCGGTGTGGCGCTCGGCATGGCGACCGTGACGCTGGCCGCCCGCGCCGCGGTGCCACCCACCCCGAGCGGGTGGACGCTGACCTTCAGCGACGACTTCACCGGCCCGGCAGGCGCACTCCCGTCGGGCAGCAACTGGATCTTCGATACCGGTCACAGCTACCCGGGCGGCCCGGGCAACTGGGGTACCGGCGAGATCCAGAGCTACACCACCAACCCGGCCAACATCAGCCTGGACGGCAGCGGCAACCTGCGGATCACGCCGCTGCGGGACGGCGCGGGCAACTGGACCTCGGCCCGGATCGAGACCCAGCGGACCAACTTCAAGCCGGTCGAGGGCGGCGTGCTGCGCATCGAGGGCCGCATCCAGATGCCCAACGTGACCGGCAATGCGGCGCTCGGCTACTGGCCGGCGTTCTGGGCGCTCGGCTCGCCGTACCGCGGCAACTACCAGAACTGGCCGGCGGTGGGTGAGTTCGACATCATGGAGAACGTCAACGGCATCAACTCGGTGTGGGGCGTACTCCACTGTGGCGTGAACCCGGGCGGTCCCTGCAACGAGACGAGCGGCATCGGCGCGAGCCGCGCCTGCCCTGGGTCGAGCTGCCAGTCGGCGTTCCACACCTACCGGTTCGAGTGGGACCGCAGCGTCAACCCAGAGCAGCTGCGGTGGTATGTGGACGGCCAGCAGTACCACAGCATCAGCGAAAGCCAACTGGACGCCGGCACGTGGAACAACATGACCAGCCACAGTGGATACTTCATCCTGCTGAACGTGGCGATCGGTGGCGGCTTCCCGAACGGCGTCGCCGGGCGGGCCACGCCCACCGCGTCGACCGTCTCCGGCGTGCCGATGCTGGTGGACTACGTTGCCGTCTGGAACCGCGGCGGCACCAGCACCCCGCCCTCGTCACCGCCGCCCGGGGGCTCGACCGTCAGCGCGTACTCCACGATCGAGGCCGAGGCGTTCAACGCGCAGTCCGGCGTACGGACGGAGAGCTGCAGCGAGGGTGGGCTGAACCTCGCGTACCTGGCCAACGGCGACTGGGCCCGGTATGACCGGGTGGACTTCGGCGCGACCCGGCCGGTGGACTTCGTGGCGCGGGTGGCGTCCGGCGCCGCGGGCGGCGTCAGCGGCCTGGTCGAGGTGCGGCTGGACAGCCCGACCGCCACCCCGATCGGCAGCATCGCGGTGGCCAACACCGGCGGGTGGCAGTCCTGGCGTTCGATCCCCGGCAACGTCTCCGCGGTGACCGGTGTGCACACCGTGTACCTGACGTTCACCAGCGGCCAGCCGAGCGACTTCGTCAACGTCAACTGGTTCACCTTCCGCCGCTGACCACCCCCCACCCCCCTCCCCGCGATCTTGCACTTGTGTACCCCGATAAGACCGACATGCACGGATATTTCGGGGGGCACAAC
>JADGHA010000067.1 GCA_019689695.1 Micromonosporaceae bacterium
CGGCGTCCGATGGCGCCGGAGCTGTCGACGATGGCGGCCCGGCGAGACCCGGCGGCGGCGCAGGCCCGTCCACAGGCGCCGCCGCCGGGCCGGTCCGGATGGCTCGCGGACCAATCCAACCCCAGCGCCGGGAAGACGCGGGATTCCGCGCGCCGGGGATCGGCGGGGCCGGGCTCGTGTCGCGGGGCCGCACGGCACCCTGCGCGCCGATCTGACGCACCAGCCGCCCGCTCTGTCCTATCCGGACAATCGCACAGCTGGCACCGCGCGCCCGCGGCGCTCGGTCCCGCGTACGGGTCAGGGCGATCATCGCTTTCGTAAGTCTGATCGAAATTATCGGGCAACTTGCTGCCCCGCTCCGACGGCGTCAAGACCCCGCAATGACATCGTCATGCCTCGAACTACGTCGTGAACAGGCCGCTTCTGCCCTAGACCGGGCCGGCCCGCATAAGATCAATTATCGGAAACTCTCGACGTCCGGACCCCTGAGCGCTACTGTGTCCACCGTCGGCGGGACAGGCGGACCGGCGGTCGCCGAAGCGACTGCTGCGGGGAGGCAGGGTGCATTCGCACGACGGGCGGACGAGCTCAACCGCAGGACGAGGCCCGACGGCACGATCGTGCTGCCGGGCCGGCCGGCAGGCCGACCTCCGCGGCCGGCGCGTCGAGCCGGGCGCGGTCGAGGCAGCGCCGGAGCACCCGACGGCTGCCGTGGCGGTCACCGGCGACCCGCGGCGCCACGGCCGCCTCGTCGTCTTCCCGCCACCGGCCGGGTGTGGCGTACGCGCCGGCCTGCCAGGTACCTCCTGCGGCCCGCCGCCATCGTGACGCACAGCTGACCTGAGGAAGGGGACGCTGATGGACCCCGTGGTAGCAGCCCTCACCGGACACCCCGGCGTCGCCGAGGTGGCGGTGGTCCGGACCGGCACGAGCAGCGTCGTGGCGGTGGTGCCGGACGGCCACTGCACCGCCGTCGACATCAGGGACCACCTGTGGGATGCGCTACCGGCCGGGCAGCTGCCGGACCGCGTGTTCGTGGTGGATCGCCTCCCCCGCGACCAGCACGGCGCGGTCCTCACCGACCAGGTCGTCTGCGACGCACTCGCCGACCCCGGCGCCTGCGGTTTCGCGGCGGCCCGGTCACCAGTCGAGGTGGACCTCGTCGTGCTCTGGCAGGAGGTGCTGGGCCGGCGGCATGTCGCCGCCGAGGACAGCTTCTTCGCCCTTGGCGGCGACGCGACCACCGCGGCCCTGCTGCTCGAGCGCACCAACGAACGGTTCGGCATCCGGATGTCCTTCGCCGAACTGCTGGAACGCCCGTCGCTGCGGCACGTCGCCGCGGCCATCGAGGACGCCCAGGTGTGGGGCGAGGTGACGGTGGACCGCTGATACCCCGTGCCCGCACCGGTGTGCGTGCTGGGCGCGCACACCCGTGCCGGCCGGCGGCGGTCACTCCTCGTCGGCGCGTTCCTGGTTGCCGGTGGCCTGGAAGTGCCAGCCCTCCTGGTCCTGCCGGTCGCGCCGGTACTCGGCGTACCACGTGCCGCCCTCGACGACGTCGAAGTCGATCCGCTCGGACGGCACCCCCTTCTCGTCTGCCGTAGCCTGACGGACCGCGCCGTCGAGCGGCCCGCCATGCAGGCGCACGCTGACCCTGCTCACCTTCGCGCCCGTACCCCGGCAGCGCCGCCGCGAAACGGCGGTCCGTAGTAGACGGTTGGCCCGCCGGGCCGCGTTCAGCTCTTGGGTCGCAGCGTGTCTACCCGGGCGGCCGCCTGGTCGATCCGCTTCTGTGTGATGCGCCCGCTGCGGACCAGGCCGAGCACGTGGTCCACCGTCTCCTCGACGATCCTCGGGTCGTAGGTCTGCTGGTTGGCGAAGACGAGCAGGTCGACACCGGCCTCGAGGGCGAGCGTGACCGCCTCGTTGCGGCCGAACCGGCTGGTGATCGCGACGGCCTGCATGTCGTCGCTGACCACCGGGCCTTTCCAGTCGAGCTCGCCGCGCAGCAGGTCGGTCACGACGCGGTGGGACAGCGACGCCGGGCGGTTCGGGTCGAGCTGGCTGTTGACCACGTGGCCGACGAGGACGGAGTCGACCATGCCGTCGTTGATCAGCCGGCGGAACGGGTCGAGCTCCTTCCTGGTCCAGGTCTTGCTGACGTCGACGGGGGTGAAGTCGGTGTTGCCGGTGGCCGAGCCGAGACCGGGGAAGTGTTTGATGGAGGTCTTGACCCGGGCGGACCGGTGGACCCTGATCTCCTCGGTGGCGTTGCTGACCACGACGTTCGAGTTGGCGGAGAAGCTGCGGCCGAGTTGGCCGACCGCCGGGTTGTTCGGGTTGACGTCCAGATCGACGACCGGGGCGTAGTTGAGGTTGACCCCGATCCGGGTGAGGCTGCGTACCAGGCCCTGCGCCCACTGCCGGGTCGCCGTCGCGGAGTTCTCCGCCCCGATCTGGGCCTCCGACCGGGTCGCCGGGAAGCCGTCGCTCGGGTTGAGCCGGCTGATCCGCCCGCCCTCCTGGTCGATGGAGACGATCAGCCGGCCGGGCGAGGCCCGGCGCAGGGTCTTCACCAGCGCGGTCACCTGGTCCGGCGAGGTGATGTTGCGCGGGGCGTCCGTCTTGAGCTCCCGGTCGAACAAGATCACCCCACCGAGGCCGCCCCGGATGGCGTTCATGATCCAGTCGTGGTCGGCCACCTGCTGTCCGCGGAAGCCGACCACCAGCAGGCTCGCGATCTTGCGGCGGAGCGCACGCTCGTCGAGCGTGGCCGGCTTGGACGGGGTGCGCGTCGGTGCGGGCTTCGCCTCGTCGGAAGTGCAGCCGGGGAGGCACGCCGCGACGGCGGCCGACCCGGCGCCGGCGAGCAGCAGCCGCCGGGGCAGGTGCGGGCCGTTCACTTGATCCACGCTAGGCCCAGGCCGCCGGCAGCGGGCCCAGTTCGGCCGATCTCGCCTCTCCCCCGCGCCGGTGGCGCTCGCCGGTCCCCTGCCGTCGGCCCTCGCCAGCCGCGTTCGCCGCGGAGCGGACAGCGCGGGCGGGTAGGGCCCAGGTCTACGGTGACCGGAGTTCGATGGCGGCGGTGATGGTGGTGCCGGCCGACCCGGTGCGGATGTCGAGCCGGTCCGCGAGCTGGCGGATGATCCACAGGCCGCGCCCGTTGGGGACCGAGACCGGCGGCGGTTGCCGGCCCTGGCCGTCCGGATCGGCCAGGCCTGGACCCGAGTCGGTGACCCGGCAGAGGATCGCCTGCCCGTCGCGCCACAGCCGCAGCTGCCCGGCGCCGCCACCCCACCGGATCGCGTTGCTGGCCAGCTCCCCGGCGATCACCAGGAGGTCGTCGGACTGCCGGGCGCCGGCCCCGAGCGCCGCAGCGTGCGCGGCCACCGCCGACCGGAGCCGGTAGAGGGTTCCCTCGTCGAACGCCTGCTCCAGCCGTGCCTCGGCAGCCGAGCGGCGAGAGCGGCCGTCAACCGGGGCCGGCTGGTCATCGCTGGCCATTGTTCACCTTTACCCGCGGCCGTGCCGCCTCACGCCCGCCGGCCAGAGCCAGCACGCGGCCGACCATGTCACCGTGGGTCGCCAGCGTCGCCCACCCGTTCCGCGGCGAGTACTGCCGGCAGATCGGGTCGGGTCCCCACGGTAGACGGTTACGGCCGCCGCCGACACGCACCGCTTCCCCGGGAGCCGCGCTGGCCATCAGCGGCAGCCTCCTTCGGTAGCCTCGCGGCAGCCTACGACAGAATCCGGTCACCAGCCACGCAGCGCGGCGGCGAGCTGGGCGAGCGCCACGTGGGCGGCGTCGAACAGGGCCAGCTTGCGCGGAAAGTTGTGCACCAGCCCCTGGTACCGGGTAGCGGTCACCGGGACGCCGGCCGCGAGCAGCGCGGCCGCGTACCGCTCAGCCTCGGCGCACAGCACGTCGAGTTCCGCGGTGATGACCATCGCCGGGGGCAGGCCGGCGAGGTCGGCCCGCATGGGGTCCAGGTCCGGGTGGTCCCGGTCCACGCCGGGTGGGGCGTACGCGTCCCAGAAGAACCGCATCTCCTCCCGGCCCAGGCCATACCCGTCCAGCTGCGGGTAGTCCGCCGCGGGGTCGATGACCGGGCAGATGAGGATCTGGCCGGCGAGGGCGATCTTGGCGTCGCGGGCGCGCCGGGCGGTCACCGCGGCCAGGTGCCCGCCGGCAGAGTCGCCGGCCACCGCGACGCGAGCCGGATCCAGGCCGTGCCGTGCCGCGCCCGGCCCCCGTATCCAGGCCAGCGCCCGCCACAGGTCGTCCAGCGGCGCCGGGTACGGATGCTCGGGCGCGAGCCGGTAGTCGACGGAGAGCACTGCCCAGCCGGAGGCGGCCGCCAGGTGCCGGCACAGCCCGTCGTGGGTGTCCAGGTCGCCCATCACCCAGCCTCCGCCGTGCGCGTACAGCACGACCGGTGCGGGGTCCTGCCCGCCGTTGCGGTAGAGGCGGGCCGGCACGCCGCCGGCGTCGACGGGGAGCACCGAGCGGATCTCGGGTCCGGGTCCGACCTCGGCCGGGGTGGCCTGGACCATGCTGCGCCGCGCCTCCGGCACGCTCGCCATCGTGAGCGGGACGCGCCGCTGGACCTGCATCGCCGCGCGGGCCTGAGGGTGCAGGCGGGTCGGGTCCATATGGTGTCGCTTTCGGATCAACGGCCGGCGGTGCCGTGCCACCGGAGTGGCAACTACGGTAACGCATGTGGACGAACGACTGCCGGCGCTGCCGGAGGACTGGGAGCGCTGCCTGGCGGTGGCCGCGCACCCGGACGACATCGAGTACGGCACCGCCTCCGCCATCGCCCGGTGGACCGCGCAGGGCAAGCGGGTCACCTACCTGCTGGCCACCCGCGGCGAGGCGGGCATCGACACCCTGCCGCCGGAGCGGGCCGCGCCGCTGCGCGAGGAGGAGGAGCGGGCCGCCGCCCGGGCGGTCGGGGTGGATGTGGTGGAGTTCCTCGACCACCGCGACGGCGTCATCGAGTACGGGCTGCCGCTGCGCCGCGCCATCGCGCGGGCCATCCGGCGGCACCGGCCCGAGGTGGTGGTGTGCGGCGCCTTCTCGGTCCGCATGGCGGGTGGCATCACCAACCAGGCCGACCACCGGGCGGTGGGACTGGCCACACTGGACGCCGCCCGCGACGCGGGCAACCGGTGGATCTTCCCGGAGTTGCTGGACGAAGGGCTGCAGCCGTGGAACGGAGTCCGCTACGTCTGCTTCGCCGGCGCTGAGCGCCCCACCCACGGCGTCGACGTCACCGGCGAACCGCTGCGCCGCGGCATCGCGTCGCTCGCGGCGCACGTCGAGTACACCAAGGCCCTGGGTGAGGCCGCCTTCGAACCGGGGCCCTTCCTGACCTGGGCCGCGCGCCAGGGCGGGCCGTTGCTCGGCGTGGAGGCGGCGGTCCTGTTCGACGTGCACGCGCTCGCCTTCGAGGGCCCGCCGCCCTGGCTGTGAGCCGCGCGGACCGGCGTGTCGCCGCATCGTCATCGCGGCATCGCAGCGAACGGATGCCGTCGCGCCAGCCCGGGCCGCGGCGGAGTGTGCCCGGCCCGGGCCTGACGACCTTGCGCCCTGAAACATTGCGAGTCATACTTCGGAATGTTTCGATGGTTCGCGGTGGCCCAGCTCCCTGAGCGCCACGCGGGGAGTCCGGGCCCCCGCCACGGCGCCGGCGCTGGCGGGCAGCGCCGCGACCTGACCCGCCAGCCGACGCCGCCGACCGCCACGGACGGCGACCGGCCGACCCCGAGGAGACAGCGATGCCATCCCCACGCCGCTCCGCACGACGCGCGTGGGCCGCCGCAGCGGCCCTCGCCGCCGTCACCGCCAGCAGCGCAGTGGCGGTCACCGTCGCCGCCGCACCGTCGCAGGCCGCCACCTGCGCCGGCTACGTCGGCCTGACCTTCGATGACGGGCCGACCCCCGGCAACACCCAGAACCTGCTCAACGCGCTGCGGTCGGCCGGCCTGCGCGCGACCATGTTCAACGAGGGCCAGAACGCGCAGGCCAACCCGTCCCTGGTACAGGCTGAGGTCAACGCCGGCATGTGGATCGGCAACCACAGTTGGGACCACCCGCACATGACCCAGCTCAGCACCGCGCAGATGACCTCCCAGATCCAGCGCACCCAGCAGGTCATCCAGCAGATCACCGGGACCGCGCCGAGGCTGTTCCGGCCCCCGTACGGCGAGACGAACTCGACGCTCAGGTCGGTGGAGGCGCAGTTCGGGCTGACCGAGATCGTGTGGGACGTGGACTCCCAGGACTGGAACGGCGCCAGCACCGCCCAGATCGTGCAGGCGGTCGGACGGCTCACCGCCGGCCAGGTCATCCTCATGCACGACTGGCCGGCCAACACCGTCGCCGCCATCCCGCAGATCGCGGCGAACCTGGCCAGCCGTAACCTGTGCGCCGGCATGATCTCGCCGGTCACCGGCGGCGGGGGGGCGCGGGCGGGCCCCACGCCGCCACCGGTCAGCACCCCGCCGACCACGCCGTCCACGAGCGGGCCGCCACCCACCGGCTCGACCTGCCGGGTCACCTCCTCGGTGAACGCCTGGAACAACGGGCTGACCAACAACCTCACCATCACCAACACCGGCAGTGCGGCGGTCACCAACTGGCGGCTGACCTTCACGCTCCCCAGTGGACAGAGGATCATCTCGGGCTGGAACGCCAGCTACAACCCGACCAGCGGCCAGGTGACCGCCACCAACGCGGGGTACAACGCCACCATCGCCCCCGGTGCCTCCACCACCATCGGATACCAGGCGACGCATACCGGCAACACGGCCGCGCCGACGAACTTCGCCCTCAACGGGGTGAGCTGCGCGACCGGATGACCGGCGGGCGGACGGGCCGGTGCGCTCCAGGCTGGCGCACCGGTCCGCCGCAACGGATCCTCCGCCGCGCCGCCCGGTGCCGCGCCAGGCATCCGAATGCGTCGCTGTTGACCCGCGTCGTTCTCCTTGGCAGAGTGCGGGAAAGGGCTTGCCCAATCAGTCGGCGGCGCGAGGGAGGATGCCATGGATGCCAAAAGCCTGCTCGCTGCTGCGGCGGCGGCCGTGGTGATGGTCCCGGTCTCGGCAGGTTCGCCGGACGCTGTCGGCCGGCCCGAGCCGGCCGCCGCGGCCCAACCGGCCGCGCACACCGGCCACACCATCAGCTACGACCGGTACTCGCTCATCATTGACGGCCGCCGGGTCTGGCTGTGGTCGGCCGAGTTCCACTACTTCCGGCTGCCCAACCCCGACCTGTGGCGGGACCAGCTGGAGAAGCTGAAGGCGGTCGGCTTCAACGCGGTCTCGTTCTACTTCAGCTGGGCCTACCACTCGCCCGCCCCCGGGGTGTACGACTTCACCGGGGTGCGCGACATCGACCGCCTGCTCGACATCGCCGACGACGTCGGCCTGTACGTGCTGGCCCGGCCCGGCCCCTACATCAACGCCGAGCTCGACTCCGGCGGCTTCCCGGCCTGGCTGACCACCCAGGCGGGGCGGGCCCGCACCTCGGCCGACGACTACCAGGCCGCCTGGGAGGACTGGTACGACCACGTCAACCACATCATCGCCCGGCACCAGCTCACCGACGGCAGGGGCCCGGTCGTGCTGTACCAGATCGAGAACGAGTACGACGGCAGCGACGCGGCGTACATGGAGGAGCTGAAGGCGGCCGCCCGCGCTGACGGCATCACCGTGCCGCTGTTCCACAACGACAAGGGCCGCAACCTGCGGTGGGCGTCGGGGCCCGGCGCGCCCGACCTGTACGGCACGGACACCTACCCGGCCGGGTTCGACTGCAACCGCACCTCGTTCCCCGGGCTGACCGACTACCGCTTCCTGCGCGCCGGGGTCGGTGACCGGCCGTTCATCTGGGGCGAGTTCCAAGGTGGAGCGTTCGACCCGTGGGGTGGCCCGGGGTATGAGCGCTGCCGGCAGCTGACCGGTCCGACGTTCGAGCGGATGTTCTACGACAACAACATCGAGAACCAGTTCACCGTGCAGAACATCTACATGACGTACGGCGGCACGAACACCGGCTGGCAGGCCGACCCGAACGTCGTCTACACCTCGTACGACTACGGCGCGGCCTTCACCGAGCAGCGGGAGCTCACCGAAAAGATACCGGTGCTCAAGCAGCAGGCGTACCTTGTGCACACGGTCGAGGACCTGGCGAAGACCGACGACCTCGGCCAGCAGGACGGCACGAACCCCGCGATCCGGGTGTGGGTCAAGCAGAACCCGGACACGCAGGCCAAGTTCTACTTCGTAAGGCACGCCGGCAACGGCACCGCGGCCACCACGGACTCGACCAGCTTCACCGTCGACGTGCCCGACGGGACGTACACCGTCCCGCAGCAGCCGGGCACCGCGCTGACCATCGCCGGCCGGGACTTCAAGATCCTGGCGGCCGGGTACGACCTGGAGCGGCAGCGCCTGGTCTACTCCACATCGGAGATCATGACGCACGCCAACCTCGGTGACCGGGACGTGGCGCTGCTGCACGGCCGGGCCGGCGAGCCGGGCGAGACGGTGCTGCGCTACGCCAGCGAGCCCCGCGTCCGGGTCCTCGCCGGTGACGTGGACACGGTCTGGGACGCGGCCCGGGGCGACCTGCGCCTCAACTACGTCCACCAGGGACTGGCGCGGGTCCGCGTGGACGGCGGCGGCCGTCCGCCGCTCGAGCTCCTGCTCGCCGACAGCGACACGGCGTCGACGTTCTGGCGGCTGGAGACCAGCCAGGGCCCGGTCCTGGTCCGCGGCGGGTACCTGGTCCGCTCCGCGGAGCGGCACGGCGCCACTTTGAAGCTGCGGGGCGACACCGACCAGCCGACCGAGCTGGAGGTGTTCGCCGGGCCCGGCGTGCGGCAGATCTTCTGGAACGGCCACCCGCTGCGCACCACCGTCCCCGGCCCCCGCGACGTCACGCTGCCGCAGCTGACGCACTGGCGGTACACGCGCGACGTGCCCGAGGCTGATCCGGCCTTCGACGACAGCTCCTGGGTGGTCGCCGACAAGGCGACGACGAACAACCCGACCCAGCCGGCGACCTTGCCGGTCCTCTACACCGACGACTACGGCTTCCACTACGGCGACGTCTGGTACCGCGGGCACTTCACCGCCACCGGCGGCGAGACCGGGATCTCGCTGACCGCCGGCACCGGCCGCGCGGGCGTCTGGGCGGCCTGGGTCAACGGCGTCTACCTCGGCACGGTCACCACCGGCACGGGCAGCGGCGAGCAGAACTCCAGCCGCGACTTCACGTTCCCGGACGGGGTGCTGAAACCGGGGCAGGACAACGTCATCGCCGTCCTGGTCCGGAACATGGGACACAACGAGGACGGCGGCAAGAACGACGCGCACAAGGCCCCGCGCGGGTTGCTCGCCGCCACCCTCCGCGGCGCCCAGCCGGCGTTGACCTGGCGGATCCAGGGTGGTTCGCCCGACCCGGTGCGGGGGCCCATGAACAACGGCGGCCTGCACGGCGAGCGGGTCGGCTACCACCTCAGCGGGTACCCCGACCACGGGTGGGCCGACGTGAGCCTGCCGCACCAGGAGACCGCGCCAGGCATCGCCTGGTACCGGACCACGGTCACCCTCCACCTTCCGTCCGATCAGGACGTTCCGGTCGGGCTGCGGTTCACCGACGACCCCGCCCGAAAGTACCGCGTGCTGATCTTCGTCAACGGCTGGAACGTCGGCCAGTACATCAACGAGCTCGGCCCGCAGCGCGTGTTCACCCTGCCCCAGGGCATCCTGCGCCACCGCGGGCAGAACACCATTGCACTGGCGGTGTGGTCGTACGACGAGAGCAGCGGCGGGCTCGGTCAGGTGAGCCTGGAGGCCCTCGGCAACTACGCCACCGGCATCCGGGTGGGCAATGTGGACAGTCCAGGGTACCGGGACGGGTGCCCGCGACGGTAACGATGCAGCGGCTAGCATGGCGGGCATGACGAGGATCTCCGTCGTGCCCGCCAACGAGGCGAGCTGGGCCGACCTGCGGGCGATCTTCGGTACCCGTGGACCGGCATCCAGCTGCCAGTGCCAGCGCTACAAGCTGCGGCCGCGGGAGTCTTTCGCCTCCTTTCCCGCGAAGGAACGCGCCGACCGGCTGCGCGAGCAGACCGACTGCGGCCATCCGGAGTCGGGCACGACCAGCGGCCTCGTCGCGTACCTCGACGGCGAGCCCGTCGGCTGGTGCGCGGTCGAGCCGCGCCCGGCGTACACCGGGCTCGTGCGCAACAACCGGGTCCCGTGGGAGGGCCGCGCGGAGGACAAGACCGACGGCGGCGTCTGGGCGGTAACCTGCTTCCTCACCCGCGCCGGCTTCCGCAAGCGCGGGGTCGGCCGGGCGCTGGCGCGCGCCGCCGTGGACTTCGCCCGCGAGCGTGGCGCCCGCGCCATCGAAGGCTACCCGATCACCACCAAGAACGTGATCTCCGAGGAGCTCCACGTCGGCACCGTGGCCATGTTCGCCGGTGCCGGTTTTACCGAGGTCAGCCGCCCCACGCTGCGGCGTGCCGTGATGCGGATCGACTTCTCCGGCTAGGACCCCGGTCCCTCCCGGGTGAAGTCGTCGATCACCTCGGCGATGCCCTGCTCGACCGGCGAGCCGGCGGTGAGCATGCTGGCCTCCGCCGCCTGGTGGAACGCCGGGTCGGGGACGAACGCGGGCACGCCGAACGCTGCTGCCGCCCGGGGGCGCCGCGCCGTCCGCACCGCACCGGCGAGCTCGACGAGGCTCGCCTGCAGGTCGTTCAGGACGCGCGTCCCCGTGGCGGCCGGACGGGACGGCACGGGCTCGGCCGCCACCGTCGGCAGGTCGGTCCGCGGCCGCGGTAGCAGCGGCAGGTGGTCGAGCAGGTCCTCGGCGGCCGCGTCGCGCCGGGTCAGCGGCTTCGACCCGGGCAGGAACTGCCGCCGCACCGTGGCCGGGATGGTCGCGTGCTCGTAGAACGTCTCGTCCACGGTCCCGGCCGGGATCAGCGGGGAGATGGCCACCGCCGGCACCCGGACGCCGGTGATCGAGAAGTTGAACCCGGTCTTCGCGTCCACGATGCCGTCCGGCGGCACGACCGATTTGGGTGGCACGTGGTCGAAGAAGCCGCCGTGCTCGTCGTACGTGACGAGGAACAGCGTCTTCGCGAAGAGCCGGGGTCGCGCCACCAGAGCGTTGTGGATCTGCGCGATCAGTGCCTCGCCGGCGACGAAGCTGTCGCCCCTGACGGTGTTGTTGCCCGGGTGCTGGCTGTTGCCGTCGCCCGGGCCGAACCCGTGGTTCGGCTCCACGAACGCGTACGCCGGCAGGGTCTCCTCGGCGATGTCGCGCAGGAGCCGGTCCATGCCGTGGAAGTGGTCGGTGGCGCCCAACCAGAGCTTCGGGTACACCCAGACCTGTGCCACTCCATCGTGGTAGATGCCCCACCGGCCGGTGCCGAGGCGTTCGAAGATCGTCTCGTCGGTGTAGTAGCCCACCTCGATGTTGGTGGTCCCGTGTGAGGTGGCGGCGTGTGCGAACTGTCGGTTCGGCCAGGTCTCGCCGGGCACCGACGCGTGCCAGTTCACCAGGACGGCGTACTGCTTGGCGAGCGTGCCGAGGACCGGAATCAGCGACTCCGGGAAGCACCTCATGATCTCGTCGGCCTTGTTCAGGATCGGCGCCGGGCGGCGGAGCAGCCGGTTCCACAGTGCCTTGATCCTGCCGATGACCGCGTCATAGAGCCGCTCCCACCAGGTCAGGGGGCGCATCGTGCCGGACTGGATCTTGTGCTGGTACGAGGCGATGAAGCCACTCATGGTCGGCGTGCCCTGGCCGGGTGTGCCCGGCCGGCCGTACATCTGCAGCATCACGGCCTGATGGGAGTGGTCCGGATCGGTCCGCAGGACGGCCGACGCGCTCGCGGTCGCCGCGACCCGGCGACCGTCTGGACGGGACGGATCCACCGGACAGGACGGCGTCGGCTCAATGCGGTCGAGATTCGGGTAGTTCGGCGCATCGTGCTGCAGGAAGCCCAGCAGATGGTCGAACGAGCGGTTCTCCATCATCAGTACGATGATGTGCTCGATCCGGTCCCGGTCCAGGCCGGGCTCGGCTTGGTCGGCCATGACGTCACCTCCGCCGAAACGCCCATTATCCGTCCGCGCGCCAGCGTTCTGGAATGGCCGTGAGCGCGGTGTCGGAACAGCGACAAGCCGGTACCCGTAGCCGGGCACGAATGTCCGAACAGGACTGGCCGACGACGACCTGGCCGCGTCACAACGGTCCGGCCGCACCATCGCACGGGTGCGAGGCCGCGTGACGGTGATCTCAGTGCGGGTGGCCGGACGGGGACGCCTTGCGTGCCCGGGGATATCGTCCTCATGACCAAGGAAGCACGGGGAGGTCACCATGCGGGTCGCAGTCGCCGGCGCCACCGGGAACATCGGCAAGCTCACCGTCGCCGCGCTCGAACGGGACGGACACGAGGTCGTACGCATCAGCCGTTCGCTCGGCATCGACCTGACCAAGGGTGACGGGCTCGAGGAAGCGCTGGTCGGCGTCGAGGCGGTCATCGACGTCACCAACTGCCCGGCCACAGAGCGGGACGAGGCGGTGGCCTACTTCTCCGCCACCACCCGGAACCTGCTCGCCGCGGAGGAGCGGGCCGGTGTCGGTCATCACGTCCTGCTCTCGATCGTCGGGATCGACCGGGTCGAGGGCAACGCGCACTACGCCGGCAAGCGGGAGCAGGAGCGCCTGGTCGCCGCCGGACCGGTGCCCTGGACCATCGTCCCGGCGACACAGTTCCACGACTTCGCCGCCATGGTGACGAGCTGGACCGAGCGGGACGGGGTGGCGACCATCGCGCCGCTGCTCGTCCAGCCGATCGCGCCGGCGGATGTGGCCGACATCCTCGCCGAGATCGCCACCGGCCAGCCGCAGGGGCGGTACGTCGACGTCGCCGGACCGGAGACCCAGGACCTGGTGGACATGGCCCGGCGCACGAACCAGGCGCGCGGTCGCGCGGTGCGGCTCGTGCCGACCTGGGACGGCCTGTTCGGCCTGGCCATGGCGGGTAACGTCCTGCTTCCCGGGGAGAACGCCCGCATCGCGCCCACGACGTTCGAGCAATGGCTGGCAGCGCAGTAGCCGCAGGCATCGCCGCATCGAGATAGTTGATAGCTCCGACTAACTCAGACTATCATCGACCTCGATGTAACCCGCGCTGCGGAGGTGGGGCCATGAC
>JADGHA010000068.1 GCA_019689695.1 Micromonosporaceae bacterium
CGGGCGAGCCGCCGACCTCCATGACGGGGACTGGTGGGCCGGACACGACTCAGCCCACCGTTGGCGCCTGCCGGCCGGCCTCCGCCACCGGATGGTCGACGAGCGTGGTGGGGATGACGACGCGCCGCCGCGGCCGCCGGGCGGGATCGGGTGCGGCAGACGCGGACTCCAGGTTGTCGAACAGCATCTGCGCCGCGGACCGGCCGACATCGGCGGGGCTGTAGGAGACCACCGTGAGGGGAAGCTGGAGCATGTCGGCCAGCTCGATGTCGTCGAAGCCGGCGACCGCCACGCCGTCGGGCGGGCCGGCCCGTCCGCGCAGGGCCCGCAGCGCGCCGATGGTGTTGCGGTTGTTGGCGGTGAGCAAGGCGGTCGGCGGATCAGGCAGCTCGAGCATCCGGCGGGCGGCCTTCTCGGCCAGCGCGATGTCGCCGCGCTGCCGGCTGACGTACCGTTCGTCCACCTCGATCCCGGCCTCCTCCAGCGCGACCGCGTACCCGCGGAAGCGCTCGGATCCGGTCCACAGTGACGCGGGAAGCCCCAGGAAGCCGACGCGGCGGTGTCCGCGCGCGATCAGGCTGCGGCACGCGGCCCGGGTGCCGCCGAAGTCGTCGACGATGACGCAGTCGGCGTCGATGCCGTTGGGCGGGCTGGCCGCGAGCACGACCGGTGTGCCGCGGGCGAGCACCTCACCCAGGTGGCTGTGGTCGTAGCCGGCGGGCACCACGACCAGGCCGTCGACGCCCCGGCTGACCAGGTCGGTGACGACCTCCTGCTCGGTGTCCGGGTCCTCGCCGGTGCTGCCGAGCACCACTCGGGCGCCGTACGCGACGGCGACCTGCTCCACGCCGATCGCCAGCTGCGAGTAGAACGGGTTGGCCAGGTTGGTGATGACCAGGCCGACCAGCTCGTGGGGGCCGCCGGAGCGCAGCCCGCGGGCGAGCTTGTTCGGACGGTAGCCGAGCGCGGTGACCTCGGCGAGCACCCGCTGGCGGGTGGCCTCGCTGATGCCGGGCGCGCCGCGCAGCGCGCGGGACACGGTCATCGGGCTGACGCCCAGACGCTGCGCCACGTCCCGCATCGTCAGGTTGGACTCGGCTGGAGGGTCTGTGGTCATCTCACCTGTGCCTTCGCCACCCGGACCAGGTCCGGCCCCTCATTGTGGACGTAGTAGGTGGTGACCGACGCTGGAACGGCCAGGGTTTCCGCGTAGTTTAGCCGGTGCTCGTGGCCGCCGGCGGTGGTGACCACGACGCCCTGGCCGTCGACGACGGTCAACACGTGGAACCGGCCGCCGGTGTGCTGCTCGGCGGTTGCGCCCGGCTCGACGGCGAGGCGGTGCACCTGGAAGAACATCGCAGGGTGGGCGCCGATCAGCTCCAGCCGCCAGCCGTCGCCGGCGGCCAGGGTGCGGGGCGGCTGGATGAGGTCGCGGGCGACCGCCGCGCCCGCCCGGGCCGGGTCCAGGTTGCGGAAGGCGTGTTCAACGTGGACGCTGCGCTGCCGGCCGGCGTCGTCGCGGCGCAGCCAGTCGTAGAAGCGCAGCGAGTACAGGTAGGGGGTGGCGCTGATCTCCAGCACCACGTTGCCCTCGCCGCTGCCGTGCGGCGTGCCGGCCGGCACCAGGTAGAGCTGGCCCGCGACCGCGGGAAAGGCCTGCACGTACCGCTCGATGTCGAACGGTACGCCATGGGTGTCCGCAGCTGTCGCCCGCCGATGGAACTCCTCGATGTCGACGCCCTCGCGCAGGCCGAGGAACACCTTGCTGTGCTCGCCGGCGCGCATGAGGTAGTAGCTCTCGTGCTGCGTGTACGGCCAGCCGAAGACTTCGCGCATCTGTTCGTCCCGCGGGTGGCAGTGCACCGAGAGGTGGCCGCCGCCGACCGTGTCGAGGTAGTCGAACCGGATCGGAAACGAGGTGCCGAACCTTTCGCGCACCTGCGGGCCGAGCAGCGCGTCGGGGGACAGGGCGACGACGAGCTGGAACGGAACCTCGACCCAGCGGTCCGGGCCCTCGCCGAGCAGCACCCCGCTCTCCGGCGCGATCAGCTCGTACCCGACGGCGGTGTTCGGCTTGCCCGCGTTGTGCCCCAGCTCCTGCTGGGCCCAGTGCCCACCCCAGGGCGTGCTGTTGAAGGTCGGTCTGGTCCGGAAGGGGCGGAGGGCCAGCTGCCGGCAGGTCTCCCGCAGCGCGGCCCCGCTGATCGACGTCGGTCTTCTGGTATCGGTAACGTCGAACCACCGGTCCACCCGGTCGACCATGGCGTCGCGGTGCCGGTCCAGCAGCGGCCAGTCGATGTAGAACAGCCGGCGGGTGCTCGGCGGCACGCCGTCCGGGGCGCCCAGGTTGCGTCCGCGCCCGGCGCCGACGGCCGCCTCGGCGAACCGCTTGGGCAGGTCGACCCACCACAGCCGGTCGCCCCCGGCGAGCGCGGCGCCCGGGCCGAACAGCACCCGCAGCCCGGCCCCGTCCGCCCGGCCGAGCCTGGACAGCGCAGCCGGGTCCATGAGGGATCCCAACGTGCCGCCGGCGAGCCGGGCGAAGTCGGGATCGTCGCGCAGCGCGGCCGACTCGGTCCGCTCGACCACCTCGGCCCAGGGCAGCGCGGCGGTGCGCACGTCCACCAGGACCACCGGCTCGCGCCGCCGGGCGAACGCGGCCGCGACCCCGTCGGCGACCGCCTGCCAGTCCAGCACCGCCGGTCCGTCGATGGCGAGCACGGTGACGTCGTCGGGGATGGTGTCGGCCGCCTGCGCCCAACCGGTCACCACCCGGTCGCCCAGCACGGGGTAGTGCGGCGTCGGGTCGTAGCGGTAGGTGATCAACGTGTCCGGCCCGGACGCTGCGCCCATGTCATCAGCTCATTTCGGTAACGATAACGCCGTCTCTTTACCAGCAGCCTCGTAAAGTGTACGTTATCGCTAACGCCATCTGGCGACAAGTATCGGGAGGCACTGGCTGGACCGCGAGCGAGCAGGGCGTCGACCTCCTCCTCGCCGCCGGCCGGTCGCCGCCGGACCGGTCAGCGCCGCGCGGCGCCGACCGGCGAGGCGACCTGGAACAGGTAGCAGACGTGCGCCGCATGTCTACTGTGGATAGAACTTGGGAAGGTGATGTTCGTGCGGCTACGCGTACTCACCGCTCTCGTCGCGGCGGCGTCGTTGACGCTGACCGCGTGCGGTGGCGACTCCGGCGACAGCGGCAGCGGCGGCAAGACCGAGCTGAAGCTCTACAACGACAAGGGCGCCTGGAAGCCGTTCTTCGAGGAGCTCGGGAAGCTGAGCAAAGACCAGATCGGCATCGGCATGACTCCGGTCGGCTATACCGACGAGCCGACCTACTCGGCGTTCATCAAGGCCTCCTTCCGCACCAACAACAAGCCCGACTTGTTCACCTGGAACACCGGCGGGCGGCTGCAGGAGATCGTCGAGGCGGGCCAGGTGGCCGAGACGACCGACCTGTGGAAGGAGGCGATCGCCAACGGCGACCTGCCCGAGGAGCTGAAGGAGACCTACACCTACGGCGGAAAGCAGTACTGCGTGCCGCTCAACATCTCCTACTGGGTGATGTTCTACAACAAGAAGGTCTTCGACTCCGCGGGGCTCAAGCCGCCGACCAGCTGGGCCGAGCTGCTGTCCGCCGCGGACACGCTGAAGGCGAAGGGCATCACGCCCTTCTACCACACCTCTGTGCTGTTCAGCTTCGTGTGGTTCCAGCAGCTGCTGATCGGCACCGACCCCGATCTGTACAACCGACTCGCGACCGGCGAGGCCAAGTACACCGACCCCGGCGTGGTAGCGGTCATGCAGCGGTGGAAGGAAATGATCGACAAAGGCTACTTCTCCGACCCGGGCAGCAAGGAGGACCCGGCCGTCCAGCTCAAGTCGGGGAAGACGGCGATGGCCCTCTTCGGCACCTGGTTCAACACCAGCATGACCCAGCAAGGGCTCAAGCCCGGCACCGATTACGGCATGTTCGTCGTCCCGAACGTCGACCCGGCGCGGAGCAAGACCACGGTGGCGTTCGAGAGCGGTCCGCTGTGCTCGCTCGCCAAGGCGCCGGACCCCAAGGCGAGCACCAAGTACATGCGGTGGTGGCTGACGCAGCCCGCGCAGGAGAAGTGGGCCAACAGCCGCGGCGACGTCTCCGCCAACCCGAAGGTGACCATCCCCGATCCCGGGCTCGGCGAGATCGCGAAGGCGGCCGGCAGCGGCGAGTACGCGCTTGCCAACCGGTACTTCGAGGCCGCGCCGGCACCGGTGCTGACCGCCGCGCTGGACGCCTTCGGCGCGTTCATGGTTGACCCGGACAGCTACCAGAAGCAGCTGGAGAACATCCAGAAGGCGGCCGACGAGTACTGGAAGGGTCGCTGATGTCGGTCGCCACGGCGACCACGGCCCGTCCCCGGCAGGCTCCGGCCGGCGGGGGACGGGCCACCGGCCGCGACCGCGGGGCCCGCTGGGGCGCGCTCGGGTTCATCTCCCCCGCGGTCCTGCTCGTCGCTGTGCTGCTCTACGCGCCCTTTCTCTACACAGTTGCGCTGAGCTTCACCGAGTACGACGGCCTCACCTCGCCGGACTGGGTCGGCGTGGACAACTTCGCCCGGTTCTTCGACGACCCGGCCCTGTCCACGTCGGTGCGCAACACGCTCCTGTGGGTGGTCGGCACCACGGTCGTCCCGGTGGGCCTGGGCCTGCTGGTGGCCGTGCTCAGCTACGGCATCAAGGCAGGCACCGTGCTACGGCTGCCGTTCATGCTGCCGTACGCGCTCTCCGGCGCCGGCCTCGCCGTCATCTGGGGCTTCATCCTGCAAAGTGGCGGAGCGGCCAACGACGTGCTCGCTGCGCTGCACCTGCCCGGCGCGAAGACGTCGTTCCTGCAGGAGGAGCCGTGGAACACGCTGGCGATGATCGTTGCCTGGACGTGGCAGCAGACCGGCGTCAACGCGCTGCTGTTCCTGGTCGGTCTCCAGTCCATCCCGAAGGAGCCGCTGGAGGCCGCCCGCCTCGACGGTGCCGGCGGCTGGTCGCTGTTCCGGCACGTGACCTGGCCGCTGCTCGCCCCGCTCACCACGGTCGTGGTCGGGCTGGCGC
The DNA here is from genome assembly GCA_019689695.1 of Micromonosporaceae bacterium. GTDB lineage: Bacteria > Actinomycetota > Actinomycetes > Mycobacteriales > Micromonosporaceae > JADGHA01. Next base: position 5,095 of record JADGHA010000068.1, read on the forward strand.
TGGTGGCGAGCCTCAAGACGTTCGACATCGTGTGGGTGATGACGCAGGGCGGGCCCGGGCGTAACTCGGAGACCCTGGCGGTGACGATGTACCGCGACGCGTTCGTGGCCGGGGAGTACGGCTACGGTTCGGCGGTCGCGCTGGTGCTCACCCTGACCACGGGCGCGGTCACCCTCGCGTACCTGCGCCGGCAGGTGCGGACGCGGGAGGCGCTCGGATGATCCGCAGGTTGGTCCTCGGCGTCCTGGGCCTGCTGTGGCTGGTCCCGGTCTACCTGTTGCTGGTCAACGCGTTCCGGCCCAGCACCGAGTACGACGCGTCCCGGATCTGGGTGCCGGACGGCGACTTCGGCCTGGTCGACAACGTCCGGCTCGCCTGGGACGCGGCGGGCCTTGGTCCCAGCATCCTCAGCACGCTGCTCTACAGTGTCGTCTCGCCGGTCGCCGCGGTCGTGGTGGGCGCGATGGCCGGGTTCGCCATCGTGGTGCTGCGGCTGCGGGCCGGCTTCTGGTGGTTCATGCTGCTCTTCGGGGGCACCATCTTCCCCATCCAGATGCTGCTGATCCCGCTCTTCCTCGGCTACAGCAGCGCCGACCTGTACGACCGGCGGCCCGGCATGCTGCTTGTCTACACGGCGGTGTGCGTGCCGCTCGCGGCGCTGGTCATGCGCAGCTTCTTCACCGGCGTCGCCTACTCGATCTATGAGGCGGCCCGGGTGGACGGCGCCTCGGTCTGGCGCATCTTCTGGCGGGTGTACCTGCCGCTGTCCCTGCCCGCGCTGGGCGCGGTGGTGATCCTGGAGTTCGCCTTCGTCTGGAACGACCTGCTCTTCGGGCTCACCCTGTCGCAGACCGAGACCGTCCGCCCGGTGATGACGGCGCTGTCCGCACTCTCCAGCGCCTACTCCGGCTCGACCGTGCCGGTGGTGCTCGCCGCCGGGCTCGTCATGTCGCTGCCGACGGTGCTGGTGTTCCTCGGCGCGCAGCGCATCTTCGCCCGAGGGCTGACCCTCGGCCAGTTCTAAGGAGATGGGGTGACCAGTCGGCTGCTGCGGGCGAGCCTCGGCTCGCCGGGCTACGACGACATGCGCGCGACCCTGCGCGCGGCGGGCACGACCACGGTGGCCGGCGACGTCCGCGCCGCGGCGCTGCCCCTGTTCCGGGGTGACCCGCTCCGGCAGGCGGTCCGGGTCACCGGGGCGCCTGTCGGTGCCACGGTTTCGCTGGTCGACGGCGGCACGGTCATCGACCGGGCCGGGGGGCCCCCGCCCCCCCCCCCCGGCCGGCCCGCCGCCGGCGTGGCGGCCGGACCGGCCGGCGACGGAGCCGGCCCGACCGCCACCGACCTGTGGCTGCCCGAGGTGGACGGGCCCCGCAGGATCACCGTCTGCGTCGACGGCGTCGGCTCGGCCGACATCGTGGTGACTCCACAGCGCAAGTGGACTATCCACCTGGTGCACCACTCGCACCTGGACATCGGCTACACAGACCGGCAGGGCGTGGTGCTGCGCAACCACCTGGAGTACCTGGACAGCGCGCTTGACCTCGCCGACGCCACGGACGGATGGCCGGACGAGGCGCGCTTCCGGTGGACCGTCGAGTCCGCGCTGCCGGTGCGACGGTGGCTGGACTCGCGCGACGCCGCCGCGGTGGACCGGTTCGTCGCGCTGGCACGGGCCGGCCGCATCGAGGTCACCGCGATGCCGTTCCAGCTGCACACCGAGGCGTGCTCGGTGGAGGAGCTGCACCGCATGCTGCGGTTCACCGACGACATCCGCGAGCGGTTGGGCATCCCGATCACCTCGGCGATGCACACCGACGTGCCCGGCGCGGTCGTCGGGTTCGTCGACGCGCTCGCCGCGGCCGGCGTGCGGTACCTGTCCGCCGCGCACAACTGGGCCGGCCGCTCGGTGCCGTTCCGCACCGGCGGGCAGGACCTCGGCCGGCCGTTCTGGTGGCGGTCGCCGGCCGGCAACCGGCTACTTGTCTGGTTCACCGACACGGCGCACGGCATGGCGTACATGGAGGGCAACGTCGTCGGGCTCGCGGAGGGCTTCGCCGCCGCCCAGGCCCTGCTGCCGGGATACCTGTGGTCACTGGCGAACCGGCCGGTCCCGTACGGCAGGGAGGCTTTCGGGTGGAGCGGCCTGGACGGGGTGCCCTTGCACAAGCCGCCGTACCCGTACGACGTGCTGCACCTGCGGGTACAGGGCGGCAACGCGGACAACGCAGGCCCGTCGATCGTGCCGGCGTCCGTGGTGCGGGAATGGAACGCCACGTACGCCTGGCCGAAGCTGCGCATGTCCACCAACACCGCCTTCTTCCGCGAGGTCGAGCAGCGGCTCGGCGACCGGCTGGCCGAGCACAGTGGAGACTGGACCGACTGGTGGGCCGACGGGCTCGGGTCGGGGGCCCGCCCGCTGGGGTACGCCCGACGTGCCCAGCACGCCGTCCGGCACGCCGAGACGCTGCACGCGGTCGCCGGCGTCGACGCCACCGCCCAGGTGGACGCGGTCTACGACAAGCTGGGCCTGTTCGACGAGCACACCTGGGGCGCGGCGAACCCGTGGCACGACCACGAGGACGGGTTCGACTCGGGCGGCCTGCAGTGGGCGCGCAAGTGCGAGATGGCGTACTCCGGTGCCGACGACGCCGAGGACCTGCGGCAGGCCGGCCTGCACCGGCTCGGCGCCCGGCACGCCTCCGCCGAAGGCGCGCTCGCCTCGTACCTGGTCGCCAACCTCGGCCCGGCGGACCGCACCGACGTCGCCGAGGTGTTCCTGCCAGCCAGCGTCGTCCCGCCCGACGTCCCGGTGGCCATTGTGGACTCCCGCAGCGGGTCGGTGGTGCCGCACCACACGGAGCAGGTCCGGCGGGAGGAGTGGCCGACCCGGCCGGCCGGACGGCGGCTGACCTTCGTGCTGGCCGACGTACCGGCGGTCGGGCACGCCCGCGTCGACGTGGTCGCCGGGACCGGCACCGAGGCCGGCGCGGGCGCCGCAGCCAGCGGTGGCGCCGGGGCCGCCGTCGTCGAGGAGCTGGACGGCTGGCAGATCGAGAATGAGTACTACCGGGTGAGCGTCGACCCGCGGGACGGCACCCTGGCGTCCGTCTTCGACAAGCGGGCCGGGCGGGAGCTGGTCAACGCCGCCGCCTACGCGCGCATGAACCAGTACGTGCACGACCGCTACTCGACGGTCCCGCACGTCAACCACCTTTCCGGCCACATCGAGGCGCATGACAACCTCGCGCTGCTCGCCGGGCGGTCGATCGGCCGCCGCCCCTCCCTGGTGCGGGCGACCCGCACCGCGATCGGGGAGACGCTGGAGATCGAGCTGGACGCCGAGGGCACACGCTGGCTGCGCACCACTGTCACGCTCACCGCCGGCGTACCCCGGGTGGACATCACCAACCGGCTGTGCAAGGAGGGCGCACCCGCAAAGGAGAGCGTCTTCTTCGCCTTCCCGTTCGCCCTGCCCGCGCCGGTGGCCTGGGAGCTGACCGGCGGCGTCGGCGGCCACGAGGTGCCCGCCGTGCCCGGCGCGGCGCGCCACCTTGCCCCGATCCGGCACTGGGTCGCCTTCGACGACGGCGAGGTGAGCGTGGCCTGGGCCACGCTGCAGGCGCCGCTTGTCATGTTCGGCGATATATACCTGCCGTACGCGCCGTTCCCGCCGACGCTGTCACCGCAGCCCGCCGAACCCGGCACCGTCTACTCCTGGGCGATGAACAACATCTGGGACACCAACTTCCCGGCCCAGCAGCAGGGCGAGACCACCTTCCGGTACGCGATCGGCTCCGGGCCCGCCGGACAGCCGCGGGTCACCGGGCTCGCCGTGGCGGCAGGGCTGACCGACCCGTTCCTCGCGGCGCCGCTGACCGGCCGCGGCCCGGTCGCGCCGGCGGCGGATCGCTATGCCTGGGTCGACCACCCGCTCGTGCGGGTGGCCGGCATCGCCCCGTCCCGGCGGGGCCACGACCTCGTGGTGTATCTGGCCTCGGCCGCGCCTGGGCCAGTGCAGGCCTCGCTGCGGGTGCCCGGGATGCGCGCGGCGCACGCCGGCACCAGCCTCGAGCGCGACCTGGCACCACTGCCCACCTCGGACGGTGCGGCCGCGGTCACCGTGCCGGCCGGCGGTTTCATCGCCGTCGCGGTCGACCGTGCCCGCGCGTGACGTCCGTACCCGCAGCTTCCGGACAGGAGAACCATGAAACGTCGTACCCTCCTCGGCGGCGCCGCGGGCGCGGCAGCCCTGACCGTGCTGTCCGCCCGCCCGGTGGCCGCCGCGTCCCCCGGCACGCCGTCTGCCACACCCGATGCCGCGCTCAACACCCTGTTCACCACGTACGGCAACTCCGGTGTCGGCTGGACCGGAGCCGACAGCACGTACTCCACGCCGCTGCCGGGCGGCCGTCGGCTGTGGATGTTCTCGGACACCTTCCTCGGCCCGGTGAACCCCGACCTCAGCCGGCCCGCCGACACCCCGTTCCTGCGCAACTCCATGATCGTGCAGGACGGTGCCAGGCTGGAGACCGTGCACGGTGGCACCGCCGCCGAACCGGCGACACTGCTGGCCCCGGCGAGCGGGGACAACTGGTACTGGATCGGCGCCGGCATCGCGATCGGCGGTGTGCTGAACCAGACCGTCATCGAATTCGGCCGTACCGGGCCCGGGCCCTGGGACTTCGCCTGGCTGGCCACCCACCTGGCGCGGATGCCCGTCGGCCGGCTCAACCACGTCATCGACATCACGCCGTTGCCGTCCGGCGCCGGCGTCACCTGGGCGGCGTGGCTCCAGCCGGTGGGCAGGTACCTCTACGTGTACGGCGTCGAGGACCTCGGCGTCAGCAAGTACCTGCGCGTGGCCCGCGTCGCCGGCCGTGACCTGCGGGGGCGGTGGGAGTACTGGACCGGCACCGGATGGTCCACAGTCGAGTCCGACTCGGCGCGGGTGTTGGAGGGCGTCGGCAACGAGCACAGCGTGACTCCGTGGCGTGGGCGGTGGCTGCTGGTCACCCAGGACACGACCGAGCTGTTCAGCGCGAAGATCGTGGCGTACGTCGGCGACAGCCCGACCGGCCCGTTCACCGGAAAGACCCTTCTCTACACCACGCCGGAGACCGGCGCGCTGGGCGTCTACGGCAACCCCAACGTGTACACGTACAACGCGCACGTGCATCCGGAGCTGAGCACCGACCGGCGGCTTCTGGTCTCGTACAACGTGAACAGCCTCGACAGCGACGACCTGTACAAGGACGTGACGATCTACCGCCCTCGCTTCGTCGACGTAACCCTCGCCTGAGCTGAGACCCGGCGGCGCGCACCGGGCCGGTGCCAGGCCGGGACCTGACCATCCAGGCGTTCAGGCTTTGGACAGGTTCCGGCCGACCGTTGTGGGACGGAGACATGACGGATCCGAACGGGGGGCCCGGTGCGCCCGCCGCCCCGGCGATCGTGACACCGGACACGCAGCAGGCAATGTGGTTTCTCGGTGCGTTGGTGCGTGTCCGCGCCCCGGGTGCCGCGACCGCGGGGCGGCTCGCCGTCCTCGAGCACGAGGCGGAGCGGGGTACCGCACACCCGTGCACCGGCACGACGCCGCCGATGAGACGTTCTTCGTGCTCGACGGCGAGCTTCGGGTGGAGGTCGGCGGCGAGTCGTACACCGCTGGCGCCGGTGCCGTCGCTTCCTGCCCCGCGGGCTGCCGCATGCCCTGGTCGTGACCAGCCCGCACGCGCGGTACCTGTACTCGGGCCGCCGCCGGCACTGTGAACCGATGCCGCTCAGGCGGCCCGTGCCGCGCCGGCCAGGCGGTGCCTGTGCAGCGCCTCACGCAGTTCCGGGTCGCCCATGACCAGGTAGACCAGGCCGCAGTCCTGCGGACCGGTCACGCTCACCTGGCACAGCGTGCATGGTTCGCCCGGTCGCAGCGGGCACATCGCCACCGGCTCGCGTCGCCGGCCGGTCCTGACTTCCATCGTCGGGATTCCCAACTGGTGCTTGTGGACAGAATCCGCCTGGTCGCCTTTATTCGACCTGGTGCTGGCGCCGGCCGGTCAGGGCCGCTGGACCACCAGCCACAGAGTCGTTCGTCCCGATCCTGCCTGGCCGGCTGGCCTGCCGGGCCTGGCCCGCTGGCCTGCCGGGCCTGGCCGGCGGCGCGTCGTGGATGTGCGTGACGGCGACCGGGCCGGTGGCCAGGTCGATCACGCCTCGGGTGACCGAGCCGAGCACGGCGCGCGTGATGGCTCCACCCCCGCGGTGGCCGACGCTCAGCAGCGAGGCGCCCGCCGCGGCACGCAACAGGCCGGCCAGCGGCCGGCCGGTGTAGACGGCGCGCTTGACCGCCACCGTGCGGTACTCGCGCGCCAACGGTTCCACCTCGGTGGCGAGCATCGTGAGCACGGCAGGCTCGGCGGGGAGATAGGTCTGCAGCAGCTGGTCGTCGACCCAGAAGTCGTCCACCGCCTGCGGGGCGACGTGGACGGCCGCGAGCGGCCGGCCGTGCGCTGCCGCGAACGCGAAACCGAACGCCAGTGCGCCCCGGCCTGCCGCGCTGCCGTCGACACCGACGACCACGTGCCCGGCGAACGGGCCGCGCCACGGGCTGCTGTCCGGCCGCACGACGATGACCGGACAGCGGGCCCGGGTGGCCACCCGGCGGGTGGTGCGGCCACCGGCGGCGACCACCACCAGGTCGGCGCGCGCACTGGCGGAGACCAGCGCGGCGTCGGCGTGCCCGGTGTGGACGGTCAGGATGACGCGGTCGCCGCCCAGCCGGGCCCGGGCGGCGGCGACCGCCCGGGCCAGCGGCGGGTCGGCGAGCTCGAGCAGACCCACCGGCACCGGTGCCGTGCGGCGCGCCAGCGGAGAGTCGGGCGGGCAGACGTGGCAGATCTCCAGCCGGCCTTCGCTGCTCGCCGCCTCCTCCACCGCCCAGGCCAGGGCCGGCCAGCCGGCTCCGCCGCCGGCACCGGTGACGATGGTTGGCCGGTACACGCGGCTCACCCCTTCTCGTGGTCGATGGCGGCACTGGCCGGGCGGCGCGGGGTGGCCGGCTGGTCGGCCGCGCGCAGCGGCGGGACGCCGACGCGCACGCCGGCGTAGGGATGGCCGGAACCGGACAGCATCTGGCGGAGCGCCTCGCGGCTGGCCGGCACCTCGACGACGTCGGTCATCGGCGCGGCGGCCAGGCCGTGCGCGGCGGCGGTCAGCAGCACGGCCGAGAGCGCCTCTCCTGCCCGCAGCCAGCTGCCCCGGTCGTCACAGTCGCCGAAGAGGATGGTGTAGACCGTGGCGCGGTCCTGGCCGGAGCCGGCGGCCACGCCGGCGTGCGGGTCGATGGAGAGCTCCCGCACCGGCACCCGGCGCGGCGCCGGCCGAACGGCGTTGGCCGGCGGCACCCCGTCGCCGCTCCACCGCGGGCGGTTCGTCCAGCGGATCAGCGTGCTTCGGTACTCCGGGTCGGCCAGCTGCACGCTGGCCGCCCGGGTAGCGGCACGGGCCAGCACCGGCAGCTCCCGCTCGCGCACCACGTGCAGGTGGACCCCTTCCGTCTCGGCCGCGGCGCGCAGCCGGGCGACCAGGTCGGCGGGAACGGGTGTGTCCGCGAACGCGCGCCGGTCGGTGCGCCGGGTGGTGATGGCGTGGGCCAGGTCGACCTCGCCGGCGGAGGGGCGGTGCGGGCCGGCGAGCCAAATGCGGGCCAGCAGGTCGGGCTGTCCGGGCTCGGGCCACCGGCAGATATGGACGTCGTGGCCGGCGGCGGCGAGGGCGATCCGGGCGTGGTGCAGCGCGGCGCCGCAGCTCATCGTGATGAGCCGGTCCTCCGGGTCCACCGCGCCCAGGTGCCGGTCGCGGTCGGCGTGCAGCTCCAGGCTGCTGGTGCGGACCAGCCAGCGCCAGGGCTGGGTGTTGAACGCCGACGGCGCGCGCAGGGCGAGCTGGGCGGCTGCGGTGAGTACCTCCATGCGCCAACGGTCCCGCGAAAGCACGCAGGTCAGGCAGGGTCGGAGGTCCCGCCCGGCGGGCGGGCCGGCCCGTCGTGCCGGGCCGGCTCAACCGGGTTCGGGACCTTCGGCCTGTCGTTGGGGGGCGTGGGCGGGTAGAA
>JADGHA010000069.1 GCA_019689695.1 Micromonosporaceae bacterium
CCGCCGCCCCCGCCGCGCAAGCCGCGGCAAAGCAAGCCCGGGCCGCCCAGGCACGTCGTCGCCACCGCCGGCAACGCCACCGCCCGGGTGAGTTGGCAGCCGGCCGCGGCGAACGGCTCGGCCATCACCAAGTACGTGGTGGAGGCCGACGGCAAGACCTACGACGTCGGCGCCAACCAGCGCTCGCTGGAGATCACCGGGCTGACCAACGGCCAGACGTACCGGTTCACCGTGTACGCGGTCAACGCCAAGGGGGCCGGCCCCAAGCGGACCAGCAACCCGGTGGTCCCCTCCTCCGAGGTGCCCGATCCGCCGGCGAGCGTCACCGCCAAGGAGAACAAGGACGGCACCGTCACGGTGAGCTGGCCCGCGGCGAACGGGCAGGGCCACGACATCAAGAAGTACGCGGTGACGGCCATCTCCGCTGGCGCCAACGCGCCGGCCGGCGAGTCGACCGGCACCGAGCTGGTCATCCCCGCCGGCACCCTGGAGTACGGCCAGCAGTACGCCTTCACGGTGATCGCGGTCAACGACAAGGGCACCGGCTCGAAGCCGTCGCCGGTCAGCAACACGGTCGTGCCGTACACCGTCCCCGGCAAGCCGCAGGCGCTGGACGCGGCGACCGTCGGCAACCAGAAGGGCGCGGTCAGGGTCACCTGGCAGCCTGCCGTGGACAACGGCCGGCCCATCACCAAGTACGTGGTGAAGGCCGGCGGCCGGTCGCAGGACGTCACCAACGGCACCAGCGTGACCCTCACCGGCTTCGGCGACGGGCAGAACGTCTCGGTGGCGGTGCACGCCGTCAACGAGGCCGGCGACGGCCCGGACGCCACCGCGAGCGCGAAGACGGTCGCCGCGCCCACGGTCACCATCACCGGCAGCTCCGCCGACTACACGTCGATCACTGTCTCCTTCTCGGTGAACGCGGGAGGTGGCACGGCGAGCTGCTCGATGACGGCGGGCGGGAAGAGCGCCAGCGGCAACTGCTCCAGCCTCAAAGTGACGGGCCTGGCCCCCGGTACGTCCTACACCGCGAAGGTGACCGCCACCAACGTCGCCGGCAGCACCTCCGCGAACCGCAGCCAGGCCACACCGGCGCTGTACGGGGTGGCGACCTGCCGCAACGGTGACTCGGGCGACACCGCGACCTACTGCGACGCGGACGTGCCCGGCCGCAACGGTAACGAGATCTTCTCGGTCACCCGGCAGGACGACAGCAAGCAGGTCGGCTGGGCCCCGCCGGGCACCCGGCTGAAGACGTACTGCAAGAAGCAGGGCGAGGAGATCTACGCCTACATCTACAACAACCACAAGAGGTCCACTTGGTGGATCCAGGTGGAGTACAAGGGGCGGAACTACATTCCGTGGGCATGGCTCAACCTGGAGAACGGCGACAACATCAACGCTCTGCCCGACTGCTGAACCGCACCAACCGCAAGGAGCCCTGAACCGCTGTGCACCCGCAGGAACCGCTCACCCCGCAGCAGGTTCAGGGCTTCGCCAGCGTCGCCGCCCAGCTGGCGCACCACATCTCCACCGTGGTCCTCGGCAAGCCGCATGTGGTGCGGCTGGCGCTGACCGCGCTGTTCGCCCAAGGCCACGTGCTGCTGGAGGACGTGCCGGGTGTCGGGAAGACCACGCTGGCCCGGGCGATCGCCGCCACGGTACGCGGGCAGTGGCGGCGCATCCAGTTCACGCCGGACCTGCTGCCCGCCGACGTGAGCGGGGTGACCATCTTCAACCAGGCCACCCGGGGCTTCGAGTTCCATCCCGGGCCGGTCTTCGCGAACATCGTCATCGCCGACGAAATCAACCGCGCCTCCCCGAAGACCCAGTCCGCACTGCTGGAGGTGATGGAGGAGCGGACGGTCACTGTGGACGGTGTCCGGCACGCGGTGCCCCGGCCGTTCCTGGTGGTCGCCACGCAGAACCCGGTGGAGATGGACGGCACCTACCGGCTGCCCGAGGCCCAGCTGGACCGGTTCCTGATGAAGCTGTCGGTCGGCTACCCGGACGAGGCGGTGGAGGTCGAGGTGCTGCGCGGCGCCGCCGTCCGCTCGCCGGAGGCGCTGGAGGCGATCACCGACACCGGCACCGTGGCGAAGATGATCCGGCTGGCCGAGCGGGTGCACGTGGCCGACGCCCTCTACGCGTACGCGGTCCGGCTCGCCACCGCCACCCGGAACCATCCGCATGTCCGGGTCGGGGTCAGCCCGCGCGGGGTGATCGCGCTGACCCGGGCCGCGTGTGCGTACGCCTTGACGGAGAACCGCGGCTACGTGCTGCCGGAGGACTTCAAGGCGCTGCTGGAGCCCGTCTTCGCGCACCGGATCCTGCTCTCCCCCGACGCCCAGCTGCGCGGAGTGTCCGCCGCGGACGTGCTGCGCGAGGCGGTCGAGTCGGTTCCCGTGCCGCTGCCGGTCAACCAGCGCGTGCCGGCCGCCTGACCATGACCTCCCCACCTCCCGGACCGTCGGGTTCGGCCACCCTGCGCGGTGCCCTGCCCAGAGCAACCACCCGTGGGACCGGCCTGCTGGTCGCCGCCGTGGCCCTGCTCACGATCGGCTTCTGGTACGGCTATCCGGAGCTGGCCGTGCTCGGCACGGCCGCGGTGACCGCGGCCGTCATCGCAGTGGCGCACACGGTGTGGCAGCCGCGGCTGCGGGTGGCCAGGGTGGCCGACCCGGACCGGGTGCCCCGCGGCGACCCGAGCACGGTCACCCTGACCGTGACCAACACCAGCCGGCTGCGGTCCGCCACGCTGGTCGCCGACGACCAGTGCGGATCCCGGACCGTGCCGGTCCCGGTGCTGCGGCTGCGTCCACGACGGGAGACGACCGCCACCTACCAGGTGCCGACCGACCGCCGCGGCGTGGTGCCGATCGGCCCGCTGCGGGTGACACGGCGCGATCCGCTCGGCTTGGCGGCGATGACCCGCACCCAGGGCGGCACCGCCCAAGTGTGGGTCTACCCACGGATCCACCCGCTCAGCGCGGTCCCGGCCGGCGTGGTCCGCAGCATGGACGGCCGGCTGGACCGGGTGCCGCACGGCAGCATCACCTTCGACAGCCTGCGGGAGTACGTGGTCGGCGACGAGCTGCGCCGGGTCCACTGGCGTACCACGGCGCGGGTCGGCGAGCTGATGGTGCGCGAGCACCTGGACACCAGCCTGCCGCGGATCGTGGTGCTGCTCGACGACCGCGCGGCATCGCACCCCGATCCGGAGACCTTCGAGTCCGCCTGCGAGGCGGCCGCGTCGGTGGTGGCGGCGGCGGTACGCGAGGACCTCGCGATCACACTGCACCTGGCCAGCGGGCGAGCGGCGGGCACCGGTGGGCGCGCGATCACCGGCAGCCGGGACTTCCTGGACCTGCTCGCCGAGGCCACCCTCCACTCCGGAGTCGAGCTGGGCACCGCGGCCAGGCGGCTACGCCAGCAGCGCCTGGGCGACACGCTGGTCTACCTCACCGGTCCGGCCGGGCGCGAGGACCTGGGCGTGGTCGGCGCGTTGCGCGGTGCGTACCCCTCAGTGGTGGTCGGCGTGTTCGGTGCCGCGGAGCCGACCAAGGCCGCCGGCGGGCTGGTCGTACTGGACGCCGCCGACGGCGCGGAGTTCGCGGCCCAGTGGGACGGGGTGCGCGCGTGATGAGCGTCCGCAGGCGGCCGGGCACCGCGACCGGAGGGCCGGCGCGGTGAGGTTCCTGCGTGCGCTTCCGGTACCGGTGGCCATCGCCGGCATGCTGGTGCTGGCCGGGCTCGCGCTGGGCCGCATCTACCACGGCCCGCTGCTCGCCCAGCTGGTCGCTGGCGCGGCGGCCGGCTCGGTCGGGCTGGGTGTCGCGGCCCGGCGCCTGCCCGGCTGGCTGGTCGCGCCGCTGTCCGTGGTGGCGCTCGCCGGATACACACTGTGGACGCTGTGGCTGACCGCCCAGCGCGCCGAGCTGCCCGGGTCACTGTCGGAGGTCGCCTCGGACGCGCTGCGCAACGGCATCCCCCGGCTGCTGACTGCCCTGATCCCGGTCGAGCCGCAGCCGGACACGGTCGTCGTGCCGGTCGTGGCGACCTGGCTGGCCGGTCTGGCCGGCACCGAGCTGGCCGTGCGCGGCGGCCGGGTGCTGCTCGGCTACGCTCCTCCGACCCTGCTCTACGCGGGCGCGCTCTACGTGGTCGGGCCGAACGCCCCGCACGCCGTCTGGCCGACGCTGGCCTTCGCCGGGCTGGCCGCCGCCGGCCTGGCCGCGACCACCCGTTCCGCGGTGCCGCCGGCCGGCTCCGTCGACCGCGCCACGCGTGCCGTGCTGCGCCTGCGGCTGGGCGCCGGTGCGGCGGGCGCGCTCGCCGTGGTGGTCGCGCTCGCCGCCGCGGTCGGCCCGGCGGTGGCCGCCCGGGTCGGCGCCACCCCGGTGGATCCGCGCAAGTACGTCCCACCGCCGCAGGTGGACAGTCTCGACGAGAACCCGTTGAGCCGGATCTCCGGCTGGGCGCTCAACCCCGACCAGCACCTGCTCGACGTGTCGATGAAGGGGGCGACCGGGCCGGTCCGGCTGCGGCTGGCGGTGCTCACCGACTACGACGGCGTGACCTGGCACGTCGGGGCGACCTACCGCAACGCAGGACGCGTGCTCCCCCCGCCGGCCGGCGTCGGTATCCCGAGCGGCGCGGGCGGGCACAGCGGCGTCGAGGTGCCGCAGGAGATCACGGTCGCCGACCTCACCGGCCGGCTGCTGCCCGCGGTGGCCACGCCGCGCGAGATCGACGGCGTCCGCGTCGCGTACGACCAGGACAGCGGGACGCTGATCCGGCCGGAGGGCCTGACCCCTGGGCTGCGCTACACGATCACCTCCATTGTGGACAAACCGGACCTGGAGCAGCTGCCCACGGCCGACGTGCCGTCCGGGCCGGCGGTGGCCCGGGTGCTCGCGCTGGGCGAGGGCATCCCACCCAACCTGGAACGCCTGGCCGAGGAGCTCAGCGAGGACAGCGGCTCGCCGTACGATCGGGCGCTGGCCATTGAAAAGTTCATCAGCACGCACTACCGGCTGGTGGCCGATGCGCCGAGCGGCCACGCGTACCCGAACCTGGACTTCTTCCTCTTCGGCCCACGCAACGGGGGCGGACAGCGGGGCACCTCCGAGCAGTTCGCCGCCTCCTTCGCGGTGCTCGGCCGGATGATGGGCCTGCCCACCCGGGTGGTGGTCGGGTTCCAGCTGCGGCCGGGTACTGCGCAGGTCCGCGGCGCCGACGCGCTCGCCTGGCCGGAGGTGCTGTTCACCGGCGTCGGCTGGGTGCCGTTCGACCCGCTGCCCCGGCCCAACACGCAGCCCAGGCCGGTGGAGGAGGACTTCCGGCCGAAACCGGAGGAGTCCACCCCGCCGCCGTCCGAGGCGCCGACCCCGTCCCTGTCGCCGACCGCGTCCACGTCGGCGAGCGGGCCGCCGGCAGCGGCACCGTCCGGTTCGGACGACCTGCGGCCGTTGCTGGCCGGCGGGGCGGCCGCCGTCCTGGTCGTCCTCATCGGCGGGTACGCGTCCACGGTGATCCTGCTGCGCCGGTCCCAGCGGCGGCGCCGGCTGAACGAGGGTGACCCGGCGCGGCGGGTGGCCGGCGCCTGGCTGGAGCTGACCGACGCGCTGCGGCTGGCCGGCCGCCCGGCCCAGCCGCACCTGGACGCCAGCGAGGTGGCCACGCACGCGGTGGCGGCGGCGCGGCCGCGCCGGGCGCACCGGGCCGGCCGCCCGCGTCTGCGGTCGCCCGTCCCCGCGCTCGACCAGCTGACCGCGGCGGTCAACCACACCGCGTTCGCTCCGCTGCTCACCGACGACGTCCAGGCCCGGCAGGCCACCGCGCAGGCGGCCGCCTACGTAGCCGAGCTGCGCTCCCGGCGCCCCTGGTGGCGGCGTATCCTGTGGACCCTGCACCCCGGCCCGCTGCGCTGGCACCGCTGACGGGGGCGCGTGGCGACAAGAAGCCAGCGGTGCGGAGGTGCCCCGCGCGCGCCAAGGGCGCCGGCGTCTTTCGGTGGGTTGCGCCCCCGGTAGCAGGCTCGTTACGGTCGTGCCCGGCCGGAAAGCGCTCGCTGGGCCGGTTCCGGCAGGCGTCACCGGGTGGGGAGGTGGTCACTTCGCTCCGGCTGCGGGACCTCGTGGCCCTGACGCCGGTGGACGGCGCGCGCTGGCGCGTGTCCGCGACAGTGAGCCCCGGTGAGCTGGTCGCCGTCGACGCCGGCCCAGCGGTCGGCACCGCGCTGGCCCGCACGGTGGTCGGACTGGTCGCGCCGGTGAGCGGGTCGGTGTGGCTGGACGACCAGGACATCACCGCCGTGCCACCGGTTGACCGGCATGTCGGCTACGTCCCGCCGGGTGGCGGCTTGCTGCCCCACCTGACAGTAGGCGAGAACATCGAGTACGGGCTGCGCAGGCGAGAGACGGTACGGGAGCTCGTGCGGGACTGGGTGCAGACGGTCGTCGCGCAGCTGGAGCTGGGGCCGACCCTGCACCTGCGCCCGCACCTGCTCTCCGAGGGGCAACGGCTGCGGGCTGCCCTGGCCCGCACGGTAGCCTGCCTGCCCGAGGTGCTCGTCCTGGATCTGCCGCATGGCGCGCCCATCCGCCCGCGGGAGCTGCTGGCCCGCATCCGGTCCCCGCTCGTCTCGGACATGTCCACTGTGGTCTTCACGGATGACCCGCAGCTCTTCCCCTATGTGGACCGGGTCGTCGCCGCACACCCGATCGAGCCGCGGGAGGTGGCGTGAACCGCAGGACTCTCTTGCGCGGTGCGGCGGGCACGGCCGCGCTCGCCACTGTCGGCGGCTGCGCCCGGACGGGCGGGCCCACGCAGGTCGTCGTGGTGTGGAGCGGGTACGAGTTCGACCAGTTCCGGAGCGTCCTGGACGAGTACCGCCGGGAGCGCAACCAGCCGGTGGACGCGATCAGTGCGGGCGACGACATCGACGAGCTGCTGCGCGCCCGGCGCAAGGCGGGCACGCACCCGCACGTAGCGATCCTCCCCCGGCTCGGGCTGATCGCCGACTTCGCCCAGCGAGGCTGGCTGGTCCCGCTGGACCGGGCGACGTTCGCACCGCGCTTCCCCGCGGCGTGGAACGACCTGGTGACCTTCCACGGGCAGCTCTTCGGCGCCTGGGTGAAGTTCGCGCACAAGTCGCTGCTGTGGACCCGACCGTCCATACTCGACGGCGGGTCGGCGCCGAAGAGCTTCGACGGGCTGGTGGACCTGGTCCGCCGGCTGGCCACGCGACCGCCGCGTCCTCGGGGCGAGCAGCGCACTCCGGCGCCGCTGGCGGTGGGGGCGGCCGACGGCTGGGTGCTGACCGACTGGTTCGAGAACGTGCTCGCCTCGCTCGCGTCGCATGAGGAGTACCAGCGGCTGGCGCAGCCCGGCGCCAACTGGGACACGCCGGCGGTCCGCCACGCCCTGTCCCGGCTCGCCGAGCTGTGGTCGATTCCGGGCGCCCTGCCCGGTGGCGGCAGCCGGGCCCTGCTGACCCAGTACGAGGAGTCCGTCATCCAGGTCGTCCGGTCCAACCGCGCGGCCATCGTCTTCGAAGGTGACTTCGTCTCCAGCACCGTGCGGCGGTTCCAGCGCCCGGGCGATGAGCCGGTCCGCTGGTACCGCTTCCCGGCGGCGGAGCCGGGTGGCGTCCAGCCCCTCGTGGTCAGCGGGGACGCGGCGGTGGTGCTGCGGGACAGCCCGGCGGCGCACGACCTGGTCGAGTGGCTGACCAACCGGGCGGTGTGGCCGGCGTTCGGGCCGTGGCTGCAGGGCGGCGGATACCTGACGCCCAACCTGACCGTGCCGGACGATGCGTTCCGGGACGAGATGGCGCTGGCGCTCGTGCAGCAGGTGCGCACGGCCGACCGGCTGCAGTTCGACCTGTCAGACCAGCTGACCGGCCGGCTGGCCGGCGGGGACGGCTCGGTTACCTGGCGGATCCTGCAGGACTTCTTCGCCGAGGTCACCCGACCTGCCCCGGACATCGCGGCCGCGGTGCGGCGGGTGGTCCGCCGGTTCACCGCGGCCGCCCGGACCCTGGAGCCGGCCTGATGGCCCGGGCCTGCCCGGTGAGCCCGTGCCACATGGACGGCGCGTCCTTCCAGCGGCCGCCGCAGGGGGCGTGGTGAGCACCATCGGCGACCGCAGCCAGCTGCTCGGCGAGGTGGTGGTCCTCGACGACGTCGGCCCGCCCCGCCGCGGTCGCGCGTACCCCAGCGCGGGCACGACCGCCGTCCTGCTCTTGCCGGCGGCCGCACTGCTCGGTGTTCTGGTGCTGTGGCCGGTCGTGCGCACCGTCCACGCATCGCTGACTGATGGCGACGGCCGGTTCGCCGGCATGGCGAACTACCGAGCCGCGCTGGGCACCGAGGGCGCCTGGCCGGCCGTGCTGCGCACGGCGGTCTGGGCACTGGTCGTGCCCGGCCTGGTCACCGTGCTCGGCTTCCTGCTGGCCGCCGCCGCCCGGCGCACCCCTGGCCACCGTGCGGTCACCCTCGCCCTGGTCGCCCCGTTCGTCCTGCCGATGGTGGTGACGGCGGTCGCGTTCCGGTTGCTCTACGATCCGGACCCGCAGCGCGGCACGGCGATCCGGCTGCTCCATGTGGACCTGCTCTGGCTCGGCCCGAGGATGATCACCATTTCCCTGGTCACCGCGTTCGTCTGGGCCTGGGTGGGGCTGGCGCTGGTGGTGTTCCGCAGCGCGCTCGACGCGATCCCGCCGCAGTTGGCCGACGCGGTACGGGTCCACGGCGGGACGCGGCGCGACGTGTTCCGGGACGCCCTGTGGCGCCCGCTGCTGCGACGCACCGCCGCACTCGTCTTCGCCCTGGTGGCGCTGGCCACGACACGCTCCTTCGACCTGATCCTGGTGATGGCGCCGGGCTCGGTACTGGACGAGTCGGAGGTGCTCGCGGTGCGCGTCTGGCTGACCTCCGGCGCCACCACCTCCGGCCCCGCGGCCGCGCTCGGCGTGGTCTGGCTGGCGATCGTCGCGCTCTGCGTCCTGATCGCCACCGTGGGGACCCGGCAGGCCTGGCCGCCGCCGGCTCCCGCCCCGTCCGTAGTGGAGCAGGGCACCGGCCTCACCGCGGACGACGTGCCGGCGCGCCGCGGGTGGCGGGCCCTGCCGCTGGCCGCGGTACGCCTGCTGCGCATCGCCGTCCCTCCGGTGGCCGCGCTGGTGTGGGCGGTGCCGCTGCTCGTTCTCGTCGGCACGTCCCTGCACACCGCCCAGGACGCCGCCACGCGGCCCTGGTGGGCGGCCCCGTTCGATCTCGGCATGTACCTTGACCTGTCCGCCGCCGGTCAGCTGCGCCGGTCGCTCGTCGTCACCGGCGTGCTCGCCGCCGTGGTCACGGTGCTGGTTCTCCTCATCGCCACGCTCGCCGGCTACGCGCTGGCCTCGGTGATGCCACCGGCCGGATGGCTGGCCGGCGGGGTGCTGCTCGCCGCGGCGGTGGTGCCGGTACAGGCGATCGCGGGTCCCGTCAACGAGGTGCTTGAGCGGATCCATGCGGCCGGCACGGTCTACGGGCTGGCCCTGGTGCACGTGGCGCTGGGCGTCCCGTTCGCCGTCCTGATGCTGCGTAACGCGTTGTCGGACGTGCCACCGCAACGCCTGCGCGCCGCGCGGCTGGGCGGCCGCGGCGAGTGGGCGGCGCTGTGGCGGTTGCTGCCTGCCGCCGGCCCGGCCCTCGCCGGGGTCGCGGTGCTGGAGTTCGTCCAGGTCTGGAACGACCTGGTGGTCGGCCTGCTGTTCGCCGGTCCGGACGCCACTCCGCTCGGATTTCTCCTGTATGGACAGTCGCGGCAGTTCGTCGCGAACAGCGGCCAGATCGCGGCGACCTCCATGGTGATGTCCCTGGTGCCGCTGGCGGTGCTGGCACTGGCGCGGCGGCATTTGGTCGCGGCCCTCGTCTCCACCGGGATCCGCCGATGACGCGCCCGCAGCGCAGCACCCTGCGGTGGTTGCTGGCCACCGCCGGGCTGACCATCGCCACAGTGGTCGGCAACATCACCTACAACGTGCTCGCAGAGAAGGTCAACACCGACGTCGGCCCGTTCACCTGGGCGATCCCCGGGCTGGGGCTGGTGGTCACCGGTGTGCTGGCCGGACTGGAGCTGCGCTGGCGGGCGCAGGGCCAGCACGAGGGCGGTGAGCCGCCGCCCGTGCACGACGTGTCCTCGGGCGCGCTGACCGACCTGCCGTACACATCCGGCTTCGTCGGTCGCGAGCACGACGTGGCATGGGTCGCGGGCGCGCTGCGCACCGAGCACGCGGTCGCGGTGCTGGGCCGCCGGGCGGTGGGCACCTCGGCCTGCGCGGTGCAGGCAGCCAACCTGGTGCGGGACGAGTTCGAGCACGGGCAGCCGTACCTGGACCTGCGCGCGGGCGGCCGGCGGCGGTTGCGGTGGCGACGCCGGGGCGAGCGGGCGATGCGCCCCCGCGAGGTGCTGGCTGCCCTCGCCGCCAAGCTGGACGTGCCGCCCCCGGCCTCCGGCCGGGCCGCCGACCTGGCGGCCACCGCCGCGGCGCTGCGGGCCAGCCTCGCCGACCGGCGCGTCCTGCTGGTCCTGGACAACGTCAGCGACCCCGACCAGGTGCGTGAGCTGCTGCCGCCCGCACCAGGTTGCCGGCTGCTGATGGCCGGAACGCCGGCGCTGAGCACATTGGACGGCGTCGCGGTCCGCTGGCTGTCCGAGCCAAGCCGGGCCGACGCCGTCAAGCTGTTCGCCGCCGCGGCCGCCTCCGCGCCCAGCCTGCGCGCCCGCCAGCAGGACCCGGCCACCGACCCGGCCGTGCCGGAGCTGGTGGAGCTGTGTGGCCGCCAGCCCCGGGTGGTACGCGCACTCGGCTGGCAGGTCGCCCGGCACGGCTGGCGATCGGCTGAGCTGCTGACCACCCTGCGGCGCGCGGTCGCCGCACCGGCGCACGAGCGCGCCGAGTACGCGGCCGCCCTGGACCTTCTGTGCCGCCGGGACCTGGCGTACCGCGCGCTCAGCCGGCCCGCCCGGCGGCTGTTCCGGCTGCTCTCGCTCACCTCCCATCCACTGAGCCGGGACGCCGTCGCGGCGCTCACCGGGCGGTCGCGGCCGAAAGTGGACCGCCTGCTGGACGAACTGGCCGCCGCCGCGTTCGTCGTGGCCGCCAGCGGCGACCGGTACCATGCCCGTCCGCTGCTGGCCGGCTACGCCCGCCTGCACCTGCGCCGCGACGAACCGGCCTGGCGCCGGCGGCGCGCCCAGACCCGGCTGGTGCGGCACCTGGCGCGAAGCGCCGAGCGGCACACCGCCGCGCTCGCGGTGACCTCGCCAACGCCGGCCAGCGGCGGCCCGCACCGGGGTGGCGACGACCCGCAGGCGTGGTTCGAGCTGCATCAAGAGCTGCTGCGGGAACAGGTGGACGCCCCGGTGCGGCGCTGGTGGTTCCGGCTCGCGGTGGCGTTGGCCGGCTGGTGCGCGTACCGCGACGACCTGGACGCCTGGGCCGCGGTGTGCCGCGCGGCGCTGGCCCGGGTCGGTGCCTCCGGTCGCTCCTCGGTCGCCGGCTGGGCGTACAACGAGCTGGGGGTGATCGCCCGCCGCACCGGGGACGCGCACGCCGCCGCGGTCGAGCTGACCCGTGCGGTCGCCCACCGCCGGCGCCGCGGCGCCGCGCAGTCGCGGACCAACCTGGGCCTGGCCCTGCTCGACCAGGGCGAGGTGGATGCGGCGATCGAACACCTGGAATGGGCGCGTCGGCACCGCTCCCCCGCCGACCGGGCCGGGCAGGCCCTCACCGATCTCGGGCTGGGCGCGGCCTACCTGGCCCGCGGACAACCGGGCGAGGCCCGTCACCACCTGGTGCGTGCGGCGAACCGGTTCGAGGCGCTGGCCGATCGGCGTGGCTACGCGGCTGCGCTGACCAATCTGGCGCTGGCTTACTGGTGGCTCGGCGAGCACCTGGATGCCACTCTCGCGGCCAACGCGGCGGTTCGCGAGCACGATCGGATCGACGACCTGCGTGGGCGGGCGGCGGCGCTGCTCAACGCCGGCGCCGCGCTGGCCGACGGGGAGAAGGTCCGCGCCGAGCAGGCGTACCGGTTGCTCGCCGAGAGCGCCCGCCTGCGCGCGGACTGGCGACCAAGTGCCGGCCTCGGCCGTACCCTGCTCTACCTGGGCGACGCCGCGCACGCCTGCGCCAGGCCGGACGAGGCGCGCGAACACTGGACCGAGGCGGCAGACATCTGCGAAGAGGCCGGCGACCGGAACGGCGCCGCGGCGGCGCGCCGCCGGCTGGACGAACACGCCGGAGAGCTGCGCGGCTGAGGCCTGGAGAGGAAGGGCGGAAAGAGGGAGAGGCCGCCACGGGGGAAGCGGCCTCTCCGACGCAAACTGTACTCGCATTCGGCCGGATGTGGGGACCGCGAACCGCTGACGGGCCGATCCGTTACCGAAGGCACCGGCGGCAGAAGTTATGGATCACCGGCCGACGACATCCGCTACTCCAGTAACTAGAGTGCCTGGCTGGCCGTTCAGCGATCCGGATGGAGGGAGGCCAGGCCCGGTGTCCGACGACCGCAAGGGCGATGAGCTGGGCATCGGCCCTGGGCAGCAGCCGATGGGCGGAAGCGACGCGGGCGCCCGGCAGCCCGCCGCGCAGGGCGCGGATGCGGCGGAACCGGGCGCCGGGTCGGCGGCGGACGGCATGTGTCAGAAAGCCGACTGGCTCGCACCGACCACCGAGCTGCCGGTCGCCGCACCACTCCCGGCCGCCGAGCTGCCGGTCGCCGAAGCGCCGACCGCGGAGCTGCCCGTCGCCGTACCGCCGCAGCCAGTGGAATCAACCCGCGACCGGGTGCGCCGCTGGGGCCGGGAGTACGGCGGGTACCTGGCTGCGGCAGTGCTAGCCGCCGCCGTGCTGGTCTGCGCCGTCGCGGGCCTGCCCGCGGTAGACATGACATGGCATTCCGCGACCACGACGGCGCATTCGCCGTCGGCGGCTGCGGTGAGCTCGCCCGCGCCGGTGCCGCCCTCGCCCACCACCTCGCCGGCCACCGCCTCACCGCCACCCAGCCGCAAGCCGACCCGGCGCCCGGCGGCTGCGCCCAGGCGCGCCACCGCGTCCCC
>JADGHA010000070.1 GCA_019689695.1 Micromonosporaceae bacterium
GGCCGCGGGCGTGGCGAGCTTCCTGCGCGCGGTGGCTGGAACCGCCGGCGGCCCGTCCACCGCTGCCCGACCCCACGGCGGCGAGTCCGGCCCGGCGCGGCCAGCCCCGCAGGAGCCGGCCGCCGCCCCGGGTGCGGCCGGTGACGTGTGGCAGGCGGCCACCCGGGACGCGGCATCCGCGGCGGCCGCGGCGGATGGTGCGGCCGCGGCGGATGGTGCGGCCGCGGCGGATGCGGCGGCCATCGCGCGCAAGCCGATGGCGAAGAAGGCGGTGCGCCCCGCGGCACGGCCAGCGAGCGGCCGGCAGGCGGCCGACCGGCGGCACGGCGCCGGCCCCGCGGGCAGAGGGGACGCGGGGCGTTGACGCTGACCATCGGTGTCGACATGGGCGGCACGAACATGCAGGCCGCCGTCGTCGATCGGGAGGGCAGGGTGCTGGCCAGAACGCGCCGGGACACCCCTGCCGACGATGTCGAGGCGGCCCGCGAGGTGATCGTCGACGTCGTCTGCGAACTGGCCCGCGACCACCCCGTGGAGGCGGTCGGCATCGGCGCGGCCGGGTTCGTGGACGCGACCCGTTCCACGGTGCTCTTCGCACCCAACATGGCCTGGCGCGGCGAGCCGCTGCGCACCTACGTGGCCGCCGCGACCGGCCTGCCGGTGGTGGTGGAGAACGACGCGAACGTCGCGGCGTGGGCCGAGTTCCGGTACGGCGCCGCCCGGGACGCGGACGACTCGGCGATCATGGTGACCATCGGCACCGGGATCGGCGGCGCCATCGTCTTCGGCGGTGAGCTGATCCGCGGTGCGAACGGCATCGCCGCCGAGCTCGGCCACATCCTCGCCGTCTCGGACGGCCACCCGTGCGGCTGCGGGCGGAATGGCTGCCTGGAGCAGTACGCCAGCGGCACCGCGCTGGTGCGCTTCGCGCGGGAGGGTGCCAAGGACGACCAGGCCGCGGCCGCGTCGCTGCTGGAGCTGGCCGGCGGCGAGGTGGACGCGATCACCGGGCCGATGGTGACCAGCGCGGCCAAGGCCGGCGATCCGGTGGCACGCGAGGCGTTCGCGCGCGTCGGCTACTGGCTGGGGCTCGGCCTGGCGGACCTGGTGCACATCCTCGACCCGCAGGTCCTGGTCGTCGGCGGCGGCGTCAGCGAGGCCGGCGACCTGCTGCTCGGGCCCGCCCGCGAGGCGTACGCGCAGTCCTTCGGCGCCCGCGGCCGGTTCCCGGCAGCGCAGATACGCCCGGCGGAGATGCTCAACTCCGCCGGCGTGATCGGCGCCGCCGACCTGGCCCGGCTCCGCTGACCGCGGGCGGGCCATGACCAGGCTGAGGGTCTTGTCGTACAACGTGCACACGCTGCGCGACGACCGGGCCGCGCTGTCGGCGGTGGTGCGCGACGTGGCGCCGGACGTGGCGATCCTGCAGGAGGCGCCGCGGCGGCTGCGGTGGCGGACCCGCTGCGCGAGCCTTGCCCACGACTTCGGCCTGGTGGTCGCGGCCGGTGGGCTGCCCGCGCTGGGCAACCTGGTGGTGACCAGCCTGCGCGTGCGCGTCCACGACACATGGTGCCTGCGGTTGCCCCGCGCGCCCGGCCGGCACCTGCGCGGCGCGGCGTTCGCCCGGTGCTCGGTCGGGAGTGCCAGGTTCGTCGTGGCCGGCTCGCACCTGTCCACCGACGCGGGGCACCGGCCGGCCGAGGCGGCCCGGCTGAAGGCGGCGCTCTCCGATGTGGACCTCCCCGTGGTGTTCGGCGCCGACGTGAACGAGACGCCGAACGGCGCGGCGTGGCGCACCCTCGCCGACGGGCTGGTCGATGCCGGAAGCGGGACGGATCAGCCGACGTTCCGCTGCGACGACCCGCGGAAGCGGATCGACGCGCTGTTCGTGGATCCGCGCATCGAGGTCCTCCGGTACCAGGTCGTGGACACGCCGGAGGCGCGCCGGGCCAGCGACCACTTCCCGATCGTCGCCGACCTGCTGCTGCCGCAGGGCTGACGCCCGGTGCGTCATCGGGCCGCGGCGGCTACGGTGACGGGGTGTATGAGCTGCGGCCGATCGGGTGGGTCGAGTCGCCCCTGAAGGATCGCCAGACGGCGCCGAAGCAGGGCGACGAGGGAGCGCCGGACGCCTGGCTGGTCTTCGACCCGGCGGTCACCGAGGCCGTGCGCGATCTCCGGCCCGGCGCGGAGGTCCTCGTCCTGACCTGGCTCGACCGGGCGCGGCGGGACGTGCTGGCGGTCCACCCCCGGGGCGACCCGCAGCGGCCGCTGACCGGAGTGTTCAGCACCCGCTCGCCGGACCGGCCGAACCCGGTGGGCCTGCACCGCGTCACGATCCTCTCCGTCGACGGCCTGCGGATGCGGGTCCGCGACCTGGAGGCGCTCGACGGGACGCCCATTGTGGACGTCAAGCCGGTCCTGGACCAAGGGACCGAACGTTAGCCGGCCGGCCCCGGCGAGTGGGCTGGACAACGGGGGCATGAGCCAAGAGGATTCGACAGGCCGACCGTACGAAGGAGGGTCCGTCGTTGTCCGAGACCATCTCACCCCCCAGTCTCTGGCGGGACGGCCGGCCGGTGTACGACCGCGGTGGCACCGTCTGTGTCATCGGCGCCGGTGCCAGCGGGCTGGCCGCCATCAAGAACCTCAAGGAGCACGGCTTCGGTGTCGACTGCTACGAGCGGGAGACCGGCGTCGGCGGCGCGTGGAACTGGCGGCACGACCGCAGCCCGGTCTACGCCAGCACGCACCTGATCTCGTCCAAGCCGCTCACCCAGTACCCGGACTTCCCGATGCCGGACACGTGGCCGGACTACCCGCACCACAGCCAGCTGCTGTCGTACCTGGAGCGGTACGCGGACCACTTCGACCTGCGCTCGCACATCTGGTTCGGCACCGAGGTGGTCCGGGTCGAGCCGGTGGAGGGCGGCCGCTGGGACGTGACCACCCGGGGCGCGCGCGGGGGAGCGGAGCGGACCCAGCGGTACGCCGCGGTGGTCGTCGCCAACGGGCACAACTGGTGGCCGAAGACACCCGCGTACGAGGGGCAGGAGCAGTTCCGCGGCGAGGTGGTGCACGCCTCGGCGTACTCCGACCCGGCGCAGCTGCGCGGCCGCAAGGTGCTCGTGGTCGGCGCCGGCAACACCGGCTGCGACCTCGCGGTGGAGGCGGCCCAGCAGGCGGCCAAGTGCTGGCACTCCACCCGGCGCGGCTACTGGTACACGCCCAAGTACGTGATGGGGCGCCCCGCCGACCAGGTCAACGACCTGACGCTGGCGCTGCGTCTGCCGCTGCGCCTGCGGCAGTGGCTGTTCCACCGCGTGCTGCGGATGACCGTCGGCGACCTGTCCCGGTTCGGCCTGCCCCGGCCCGACCACAAGGTGTACGAGACGCACCCGATCGTCAACAGCCAGCTCATCTACTACCTGGGGCACGGCCGGATCACGCCGGTGCCGGACGTCGCCCGGTTCACCCGGACCGGGGTGGAGCTGACCGACGGCAGCACCATCGACCCCGACCTGGTCCTGCTCGCCACCGGCTACCTGCCGCGGTTCGAGTTCCTCGCGCCGGAGATCCTGAACCTGGACGCCGACGGTCGGCCACGCCTGCACATGCACACGTTCTCCCGGACCCACCCGACGATCGCGGTGGCCGGCCTGCTCCAGCCGGACTCCGGCCTGTTCACCCTGGTGCACTGGCAAACTGTCGCGATAGCGCGCTGGCTGCGGCTGCGCGAGTCGGACCCGCAGCGGGCCGCGGCGTTCTGGAACGCGGTCGCCTCCTCCCCGGACCGCCGCTGGACCCAGGCGAAGGTCAAGGATTCCACCCGGCACTGGTTCGAAGTCGGCCATACCGTGTACCTGCGCGCGCTGCAGAAGACGCTGGACGAACTGGAGGTGGCAGCCTGATGGCCGGCCGGACCCGGATCATGCGGGCGCGCGAGTGGGCATACCCGGTCCCACCGGTGCGCCGGGAGGTGCTTTCCGCCCAGCCGGAGGCGGACGAGGGCAGGCCGCCGGTGCTGTTCGTCCCGGGCTTCGGGCACGGCGCCTGGGCGTTCGCCGAGTTCTGGCTCGGCCACACCGCCGCGCGTGGCTTCCCGGCGTACGCCATGAGCCTGCGCGGCCACGGCGCCAGCGGCTCGGCGCCGCACACCACGCTGCGGGCGTACGTCCACGACGTGGTCCAGGTGGCGGCGGGCCTGCCGCGCCAGGCGGTGCTGGTGGGGCACGGCGCCGGGGCGCTGGTGGTGGCGAAGGCCCTGGCGCGGTACCCGGCCCGGGCCGGGGTGCTGGCCGCGCCGGTGCTTGGCGGGTTCGGCTCGTTCGCCGCGGCGCTGTGGCGCAACCCGCTCGGCACCATCCCGGCCGTCTTCGGCGGCCCGCTGCGGCTGGGCCGGCGGCAGCTGTTCAGCCGGGAGCTGCCCGCCGAGACGGCCCGGCAGTACACCTCCCGGCTGGGCCGGGCCGCGCCGCTGGCGCAGTGGCAACTGCTCGCCCACCGGCCGGCCGAGGCGCCGGTGGGGGCGCCGCCGGTGCTGGTGGTGGGCAGCCCCGACGACCGGGTGGTGTCGGTGTCGACGTTGCAGCGGACGGCCGCCCGGTACGGCGGTGCGCCGCTGCTGTTCCCCGGCATGGGCCACGACCTGATGCTCGACGCGCGGTGGCGTGAGCCGATCGACGCGATCCTGGACTGGCTGGAGAAGGCGTTCGCGGCTACGGAGCGCAGCCCGCTGATCGGCTACGAGCGCCTCGACGACCTGCTCCCGCCGGTCCGGCCCGCCGACCCGGGCGCCTGGGTGGCCTAGCCGCCGGGGCCGGCCGTCATGGGGCGAGCCGGCCCACCTGCGCCGCGTAGTACCGGACGTTTGCGACATGGTGCACCACCTGGCGCAGTGTCCAGCCGTCCCGCGGCGCGTCCAGCGTGGCGTCGTCCAGGCCGCCGATCCGGTTGGCGTAGTACGCCGCGAGCCGGGACAGGCGGCTGGTCGCCTCGTCCAGGTCCGCCTCGGTGAAGCGTGCCCAGTCGCTGTCCAGGGTGAGCGTCCGGCCGTGCCAGCGGTCGGGCAGGCTCGGCACGCCGGCGAGCCGGCACTCGATCTCGCCGAGATGGTCGATCAGGTGGTCGGCGACCCGCCGCAGCGCCTTGTGCGGGGTCCACACGTTGCCGTCGCTCAGGGTCGGTGTGCCGTCCCAGGCGAGCCAGGTGCGGGCCAGGTCGAGGATCTCCTCGACCGCGGCCGGCACCAGGGTGGCCGGGTCGCGATCATCCACTTCGGGCAGTTCGGTCATGGCGCGACGGTAGCGAGCGGATCCTTCGGCGCCGGCCGAAGCATGGCCGGCATATCGTGGCGGGATGGACAGCAAGCAGGCGGATCTCGCCGGGGTCGCCCGCCTGATCGGCGAGCCCGCCCGCGCGGCGATGCTCGACGCGCTGCTGTCCGGGCGGGCGCTGGCCGCCGGTGAGCTGGGCCGGGTCGGCGGGGTCTCGCCGGCCACCGCGAGCGAGCACCTGGCCCGGCTGCGCGACGGTGGCCTGGTCGAGGTGGTGGCCGCCGGCCGGCACCGCTACTACCGGCTGGCCGGTCCGGAGGTGGCGCACGCGCTGGAGGCGTTGGCTCTGGTCAGCCCGCGTCGGCCGGTGCGCTCGCTGCGCCAGTCCCGGGTCGCCGCCGCGCTTGCCATCGCCCGTACCTGCTACGACCACCTCGCCGGCCAGCTCGGGGTGGCCCTCCACGACGCCCTGGTCGACCGCGACGCGCTGGCCGCCGGCGGCGACGGCTACCGGCTGACCGAAGCCGGGGCGCAGCTGATGGCGGGGCTCGGCGTGGACGTGGCCGCGGCGGCTGCCGCGCGCCGCGCCTTCGCCCGCCCCTGCCTCGACTTCACCGAGCGCCGCCCGCACCTGGCCGGGGCGCTCGGCGCCGCGCTGTGCGCGCGGCTGCTCGCCGACGGCTGGCTGGTCCGGGTCGCCGCCGACCAGCGGGGGCTGCGGATCACCCCCCGCGGCCGGCGGGCTCTGGCGACCTACTTCGGTGTACGCCTGCCCGACCCGCGCGCGTCGACGGCCGGGGCGCCAGACGGCTGATGAGGTGGTCGCCGACGAAGGCACCGGCGCGCCACCAGGGTGCGGCCGCGTGGATTGACCGGCCGGTCAGACGCGCGCGCCGTCGTCGGGGTCGTAGTCGTCCTCGTCGCCGCCCGGGCGCAGCCGCCAGACCAGCATGCCGAAGCCGGCCAGGATCGCGGTGAAGCCGATCAGCATGCTGACGTCGGAGTCGATGGGCAGCAGCGACGGCTTGAGGAACAGGATGAAGCCCACGACGATCGCCAGCACCCCGGTCACCGCGTACTTCGACAGCCGCGGCAGCGGCGGCGGTGGGGGCGGGGTGTACCCCTCCTCCTCATCCGGGTCGTCCGGCAGGTTGGCACCGAACGTGTCCAGCGCGTTCAACAGCGAGGGCTGGCCGTCCCAGCCGGGCTGCCGGGTCACCAGCCGCTGATCCGGGTCGGCGACGTCCTCGGTGTCCTCCAGGTCGAACGGGGGGCGGTCGGGGCTCACGTTCTCCGCCTCCGGCCAGGAGGCGGCCGACGCGTCCACCTCGGTGTCGTACGCGGCCACGATCTCGGCCCAGGCGTCCTCCACCCGGTCGCGCTCCATGCGGTCGTAGCGTTCGCTCCCGGCCAGGTCGCCGGCGGCAGGTCCCGTCCGGGCGGGCTGCTCGAACTGCGCCGGGGCCTGGTCGCGGGGCGCCGGAGCCGGTCCCGGGTGTGCCGGGGCGGTGCCGGCCGACCCGGTCGCCCGCGGATCGGCGCCGCCGCCCGGCTCGGCGAGCTGGGCGAGGTAGTCGCGGGCGGTATGCAGGTGGGCCCGGTCCACGAAGAGGCGGTCGGTCGGGCGGGCCGGCATGAGCGCGCTGCGGGTCACCGGGTTGAGGTCGACGGCGGGCTGCAGGTAGGCGGCGATGCCGCGCAGGGCCAGCACGTCCAGCAGGTGCTCGCCGACGCGGGGATCGACGTCGCCCGCAGCCGCGTACTCGGCCGCGTCGAGGCCGTTGTCCCGCCGCCCGCGGCGTGCGCTCCCGGATGACACCGTGCCCACTCCTCGCTGCCGCCCGGCTGGTGCCGATGGGTCGATCCTATGCCCGCAAGTGGCGATCTCCCGCTGTCGCGTGTCCCGCCTGGCATGAATCGTGACACGTCGGCGGCTGGTTCGCGGAGTCCGTTGTGGGCCACCCCACCAGGTTCGTAGGCTCAGGGACGGCGGGTTCGCCGCCGGGCTCGGTGTGGAAGGACGCGCGTGCTCTACTGGCTGCTGAAGTACATCTTCCTCGGACCCTGGCTGCGGGTGGTGTTCCGCCCGCAGGTCGAGGGCCGGGAGAACGTGCCGGACCACGGTCCGGCGATCATCGCCAGCAACCACCTGTCGTTCTCCGACTCGATCTTCATGCCGCTGATGGTCCGGCGGAAGGTCACCTTCGTCGCCAAGGCGGAGTACTTCACCGGCCGAGGCCTCAAGGGCTGGCTGGTGAAGATGTTCTTCGTGGGCACCGGCACCATCCCGGTGGACCGCTCCGGGGGCCGGGCCGCACAGGCGGCGCTGGAGACACAGCTGCGGGTGCTGCGCGAGGGGAAGCTGGCCGGCATCTATCCGGAGGGCACCCGCTCGCCGGACGGCCGGCTCTACCGCGGGAAGACCGGGGTGGCCCGGCTGGCGCTGGAGAGCGGGGCGCCGGTGATCCCGGTGGTGATGCTCAACGCCGACGAGATCCAGCCGCCGGGCAAGCTGCTGCCGCGGATCAAGCGGGTGAAGATCCGGTTCGGCCGGCCGCTGGATTTCTCCCGGTACGCGGGGATGGCCGGCGACCGGTTCGTCGAGCGGGCGGTCACCGACGAGATCATGTACGAGCTGATGGAGCTGTCCGGCCGGGAGTACGTCGACGTCTACGCGCAGAAGGTGAAGAACCAGCTGAGCAAGGCGGCCGGCCAGGCCGGCCAGGCCGGCAAGCCCGCCGAGCCGGCGGAGCCCATCGCCGCCTGAGTCCGGCCCCGCCACGGGCGCGGGGCCCGGTCTCGCCGCGGCTGCCTCAGCAGGCGAGGTCGGCCGGCCAGGCCGCCTCCAGTCCGTCGGGGTGGGTCAGCCGCAGCAGGCCCGGGGCGCGGTTGCGCAGGGCGAACGCGCGCACCTCGGTGAGCACGTGGCCGGCGCGGTCGGCCTGCCCGGCGCGGGTCAGGGCGGCGGCGGCCAGGGCCAGGCAGAGCATCTGCTCGGTGGCGTTGGGCATCCGGGCGTACCGCTGCGCGGCCTCGGCGAACAGCTGGCCGGCCCGGCCATGCTCGCCGTCCGCGTCGGCCAGTGCGGCGTCTACTGTGGAGAGCGCGGCCAGGCCCCACGGCGTCAGGTCGCCGCCCTGCTCGAGCGTCCGCCGCACGATCAGCGCCGCCTCCCGGCCGCACAGGGCCGCCGCGGCGGCGGCCGCCGCACTCCACTGCCCGCTCACCAGGGCGAGCACCCGGCTGCGCGCCTCGGCCAGCTCGGCCAGCAGCTCCACCGCCTCCTTGCCGTGGCCCTGCAGCGCCCGGCACAGGGCACCGTTGCCCAGCGCCACCCACAGCAGCCGGTGGAAGCCGCCGTCTCGGCCGATGCGCAGCACGTCGGCGATGTCATCGTCGTGCGGCGTCCCCGGCAGCGGCTCGCCACGCAGCAGCCGGACGAAGCTGCGCAGCCCGCGTACCTGCAGGTCCCACTGCCCGGACGGGGTCGCGGCGAAGGCGTCCGCGGCGGCCACCAGCCGGTCGAAGTCGCCGGCGAAGTAGGCCCTGGACACCTCCGCCGAGTAGCCGGCGGCGAGGTTGTGCCCGCCCTGCACCCGGCCGGCGCCCTCCGCCGCCAGGGCCTCCGAGCGCACCGGGTCACCCTCCTCGAGGACGGCGTAGGCCAGGTTGTGCGCGGCCCGGCTCAGCGCCAGCAGCTGGTGCGTCCGGCAGAACCGGTAGACCTCCTCCAGCTCGGCCAGCCCGGCGCGGTCGCCGGCCTGGTAGCGCGCGGTGCCCACGGTGATCCGGGCGTTCGCCTCCACCTCGGTGAGGCCGAGCCGCTCGGCGATCTGCGCGGCGGCGGTGGCCGCCGCGACGGCCCGGTCGCGCTCGTAGTCGAGCATGTGCAACCGGCCCAGCTCGGCGTACGCGTCGGCCTTCTCCGGACTGTCCGGCAGCGGCTCGAACAGCTGCACCGCGCGCAGCAGGTGCTCCAGCGCGGCACCGCGGTCGGCGCGCAGCCATGCGACCTGGCCGAGCAGCGTCCACGCCCGGGCCGCCGGACCGGCCGTGCCGGCGGCGGTCAGCCGCTCGGCGAGCTCGGCCAGCTGGCTGGGGCCGCCGCCGGAGAGGAAGCCGTCGTGGTCGCGGTAGAAGGCGATCTCGGTGCCGAACAGCTCCAGCTCGAGCCGCCGCGACTCGTCCGCCGCCGCCGGCTCGGCGGCGAGCAGTGACAGGGCGCGGCGCACGTGCGTGGCGGCGGCATCCAGCGAGTGCAGGGCGTACGCGCGGCGGGCGGCCCGGTGCAGCGCCTCGGCCGCCGCCGGGGCGTGCGGCGTGGCGACCACCCCGAGGTCGCGCGCGATCTGGTACGCCGACCAGCGGTGGTGGGCCAGCACCTCGGCCAGGTCGGTGTCCCGGCTCTGGGAGACCGCGTCCAGCCAGTCCGCGGTGCGCTCGTGCCGGGCCACCCGCTCGGCGCGCGGCAGCCGCCGGTAGCACACGTCGCGCACCAGCACATGCCGGAACCGGAACTCGCTCTGCCCGGCCATCGTGGACCCGGCCTGCTCGTACACGAACTCGCGCTGCTCCAGCCGGCGCAGCGAGCGCTCGACCAGCTCGACCGGCCGCCCCAGCGCGGCGGCCACCGCACCCGGCCAGAAGTGCGTGCCCACCACCGAGGCGGCCAGCAGCACGGCGCGGTCGGACGCGTCCAGCAGGTCCACCCGGTTGGCGATGACCGCGTGCACGCTGTCCGGCATGGGCAGTTCCGCGCCGGGACCGTCCGGCCCGCCCGCGCCGTCCAGCGTCCAGCCGCGCCCGTCCGGCCGCACCGCGCCGCGCTCGATGAGCATCCGGACGTACTCCTGGGCGTACAGCGGGTTGCCGTCGGCCAGCTCGACCAGCGGGCTGAGCAGGTCCGCCGAGAAGGCGACCGTGCCGAACAGGTGCGAGAACAGGGTGGCGATGCCGGCGCTGCGCAGCGGCGGCAAGGTGATGGTCAGCGAGCCGCCGATGGTGCCCGCCCAGGACGGGTCGCGGTCGATCAGCTCGGGTCGCGCGGTGCAGAGCACCAGCAGCGGTACCGCGCTGGCGGACGCGGCGAGCAGCTCGATGAAGCGGCGCATCCGCTCGTCGGCCCAGTGCACGTCCTCGAAGACCAGCACCGTCGGGCGGCGGGCCGCGCCGGCGACCAGGAACCGGCGCCAGGCCGACTCGGCCTCCTCGGCCAGATCCGGGCCGCCGGACGCGTGGGCCGACAGGCCGGCCGGACCGGGCAGGCCGACCAGCGGGCGCAGCGCGTCGAGCAACCGGTCCACCTCGTCCGCGCCCACCAGTTCCCGGACGGTCCCGGCCAGCCGGGCCTCGGCGGCGGCCGCGGTGTCCGTGTCCAGGATGCCGGCCTCCGCCTTGACGATGTCGGCCAGTGCCGCCACGGTGGCGTTCTCGCCGAACGGCGGGCAGTGCCCGGTCCGCCAGCTCACCGGCTCGTCGACGAGCCGCTCGGCGTGCCGGTACAGCTCGCGCACCAGCCGGCTCTTGCCGATCCCGGCCCGCCCGAACACGGTGACCAGCTGGGGCACCCGCTCCCGCAGCGTCCGGTGCAGCGCGTTGACCAGCAGGCCGAGCTCGTGCTCCCGGTCCACCAGCGGCGTGGTGTCCGGCTCGTGGTCGGCATGCTGCCGCTGCACCGGGGCGAGTGCGAGCCACACCTCGGTCGGCGTGGACCGGCCGCGCAGGGTGACCGGCGCCTGCCGCTCGTAGCGGATGGCGGAGCTGGTGAGGGCGTAGGTCGCGCCGCAGACGAGCACGCCGCCGGGCGGGGCGGTCGCCTGGATCCGGGCCGCCGTGTTCACCACGTCGCCGGCGACGATCGCCTGGCCCCCGTCGCGGGCCGCGGCCAGGTCCACGATGGCCTCGCCGGTGGCCACGCCCGCGCGGAACTGCATGCCGTCCGACCCGGTCGGGCTGAACCGGGCGAGCACCCGCTGCAGCTCCAGCCCGGCGCGCACGCACCGCAGGGCGTCGGTCTCGGTGGCCACCGGCGCGCCGAACAGCGCCATGACCGCATCCCCGATGTACTTCTCAATCACTCCGCCGTACTGGCCGATCACCCGCCGGGCGGTCGAGAAGAAGCCCTGCTGCATGCTGCGCACCAGCTCCGGGTCGGACCGCTCGGCGTACGGCGTGAAGCCGACCAGGTCGACGAAGAGCACGCTGACCCGCCGCCGCTCCTCCTGCGTGTGCCCGGCCTCGGCGGGCGCCGGGCGGCTGTCCCGCGGCATCCCGCAGCCGGTGCAGAACGCCTGGTCCGGGGCGAGCGGCCGGCCGCACCGACGGCAGGCACGGCTCAGCTCGGTGCCGCAGCCTCCGCAGAAGCGGTCGTCATCGGCCGCGGCCCGACCGCACCGGGGGCAGGGCGCCGCGATACCGTCCTCCTGACCAGGGGTGGTGGGCGTTTGTGACAAGTTCGTGACGGAAGCGTCGTTGGTCCCGTCCCAGGCAGAGTATTCCCGCAGCTCACTCTGTCCGGAACTGGGCTGTTGGCTTCTCGACACTCCCTTTCCGGCCGGGTTCAGGCTACAGTCGGCCCGCCCGCCCAGAAACCGGACGACTTCCCCGTAGGTACCGGGGGCGACCAACGAAGGGAGCAACGTGGTGAAATCGGCCGTGGTACTCACCGACTTCACGGTGAACGGTGTGACCTACCAGAAGGGCCAGCAGATCACCGTTCCGGATGACCAGTACGACCAGTGGGTGGGTAACAACTGGATCGGCCCGACGAGTGAGCCGGGGACGGCCAAGTCCAACTGGATCGGCCCGACCGACGAAGACAAGTAGCGGCGGTGGGCCGGGGCCATCCGGCCGCCGGCCCGCGCCCGCTGGAGCTCACTTCTCGCTCATCCCCGCCCGGCGGCGCAGAGAGGCCAGGTCGGTGATGACGATGCGGCGCCCCTCGGTGCGCAGCCAGCCGCGGCTGGCGAACGAGCCGATCGCCTGGTTGACGCTCTGCCGCGAGCCGCCGGCCATCTCCGCGAGCTGGCTCTGGTTCAGCTCGATGGTGATCATCGGGGCCTGGCTGTCGCCGGCCAGCCGGACCAGCGTCTTGGCCACCCGCCCGGGCAGGTCGAGGAAGACGTGGTCGGCGTTCTGCTCGGTCAGCCGGCGGATCAGCGCGCCGAGCGAGCGCATCACCGCGTCGAGGATGCGCGGGTTGGAGTGCACCAGCTCCAGGAACGCCGCGCGGGACAGCGCCAGGGCGCTGCAGTCCTCGATCGCCTCGGCCGACAGGGACCGGGCGCCGGCGTCCAGCAGGGAGACCTCGCCGAGCACGTCGGGCGGGCGGACCACGTTCAGCACCGCCCGCTCCCCGGTGGGCGAGGTCCGGAAGACCGCCACGGATCCGCGGCGCAGCAGGATCAGCGATTCCCCGGGATCGTTCTCCACGAACAGCAGCTGCCCCTTGCGGTACTGGCGTGGCACCGCCGCAGCGATCACCCGTTGACGCACCTCAGGTTCAAGGCCGGCAAACAAATCCACGCCGGACAGCGCGTCGCCAGGATCCGGAAGGCGAGCCTCCACGGTCCAACCCCTCCCCGGTAAGGACCCGGTGAACCCGAACGGCGGCGGCGCCCACCCGGAACCGACCGGACGGGCGTACGAACGCGCCGACGTTCCACCAGATCATGTCGTGACTGTCGGGTGCTGTACACCCCCGTGAGTCGGTTGGCTGACACCTTTCCAGACCGCGGCCGGGCAGGCTGGAGCCGGCCGCCGATGGGGGGCGGGTGCTCAATCACCGTCACGGGGGACAGCCGGCCGGCCGGGGCGTGCGCGCAGGCATAGGGG